>NZ_JBEZYF010000003.1:0-255647 GCF_040638415.1 Kribbella sp. NPDC026596
CCTCGGGGCCCGTCCCTCGATGCGAGCTTCCGCCGAGCTTCCGCCGAGCGGAGCTCGGCGGAGAGAACGGAAGGGGATGAGGAGGGACCACATCACTCCAACGCAGTGAGCAGTGACCTGTTGTGGGGTCTGCAACCTTTCGTGTGGCTGGTCGCGTTTCTTCGCCGACAGTGTGACAGGAGGGGCATGAAGGCACGGGACGAAGCCGAGTTCACCGAGTTCGCCGCGATCACGGTCCGGCGGCTGCGGCGTACGGCGTACTTGATGTGCGGAGACTGGCATCGCGCGGAGGACGCGGCCCAGGACGCACTGGTGAAGGTCTACCGGCGCTGGAGCCGGATCGAACGCAAGGACAACCTGAACGGCTACGCGCACCGCGCCGTCGTGTCCGCGGTCTTCGACCAGTCCAGGAAGCCATGGCGCCGCGAACGCCTGCACGATCCGGACGACAACCACCCGGCGGTACCCGATCTCGCCGGACCGGTCGACGATCGCCTGCTCGTCGTGCAGGCGCTCGCCGCGCTGCCGCCGAGCCAGCGTGCGTGCGTCGTACTGCGGCACTACGCCGACCTCAGCCTCGAACAGACCGCCGATGTCCTCGGGATCGGCGTCGGCGGCGTCAAGAGCCAGACCTCCCGCGGGCTGGCCCGCCTCCGCGAACTACTCGAACAGACCGAAAGGAGCGCCTCATGAGCACGGACATCGAACGCATGCTGGCCGCGGCCGCCGACGACTCGGACCGACCGTTGCACACCGACGTCGACGACATCCTCGTCCGCGCCCGCCGGTCGGTTCGACGCGGCCGGATCGCCACCGTCTCTACAGCGGTCGTCACGACCGCCGCGATCGTCGGCGGCATCGCGGCCTGGTCAGCGACCCGTCCCGAGAGCGCGGGACCAGCGGGTACACCGGAGGGCCAGACCATCACGATCGACGCGAAGACCGGCCGCATCATCGACAACGAGACCGGCAACACGGTCACGCCGGCACCTCCGGTGAGCCCGTTGTCCGATGCCGAGGTCCTCCGCCGCTGCACGCGGTTCGACACCACGTTCGAGCATCTCGTCATGCAGTCGCAGAAGAAGACCACCGACAAGTCCGGGCCGGTCAACGCCGGGTGGAAGCTCGTGGTGAAGAGCGGCGACCAGTCCGTGCTGAACGCCCTGTTCCTCTCACCGGACCAGTCGATGGTCTCGACGTGCACCATGACTGGACCGTCGAAGCCGGAGAGCTACGGGCGCACCAGCACGGCTGAGGTCCGGGCCAGGAGTCAGAACCGACAGCCTTTGACCGTGCGGGACAGCCTCCTGGTTCCGGTCCCCGGTGTCACCCGGGTCCTGGTGGACATCGATGGTGAAAGCAGTCCTCGTGAGGCCCTGGTCGGAACCGACGGATTCGTCACCCTCGGCCACGCTTGGAGGATCGACCAGCTGATCACGGTGAACCGGATCCGCGGCTACGACGCCAACGGCACGAAGGTGTACGACCAGACCCCCAAGCCGGTCACTGCCCCGGCCCAGCCGACCGTCGATCCGTCGGTGACCGTCAAGACCGCGGAGCCGATCACACCGCAGGTCCTGCTCACCAAGGATCCTCTGACCGGGAAGCCGCTCGCTCCCCCGCCGCCGGTCAGTCCGCTGACCGACGAGCAGATCACCACCCGGTGCGGCGGCGTCGACGACATCTACTTCGAGGACGCTGGGAGGGGCGGAGCGACGAACCCGAGTACCTCGGTGATCAAGGCGGCCGGGCCGGTCACGAAGGACTGGCAGGTCGCGCTCAAGACCGGTACGGGCGACAAGCTCACCGCCGTCCTGGTCTCGCCGGGCAAGCGGGTCTACGCGTGGTGCCACATGCTGACGCCGACGGCCAAGGGCGCGTACGACTACACGCGGGGCGCGGTGCAGGCCGACGGTACGTTCGGATCCGGCGTCGATTTCGGGATGGTGCCCAAGGGAGTCGCGCAGATCGTCGTCGACCTGCCGACGCAGGGCCCGACCCGCGCGCTGATCTCCAACGGCTACTACATCTGGGGACTGACCGGCGGGAACTCGGACATCCAGACGGTGCGGGTCCGCGGCTTCGACGCCCAGGGCAAGCAGGTGTACGACAAGCAGCAGCAGGTCGACGCCGACTTCGACTGAGCGGACCGGTCAGGCGAAGATCTCGCGGTAGACCTTGGCGAGTTTGTCCGGGGCGTGGTGCAGGTGGCGGTCGTCGTCGGCGATGTCGGCGATGACCACCTCCGCGCCGAGCGATTCCGCCGTACGGCGCAGTGACGCGGGGTCCGGGACGTGGCCGACGTCGGCGAGGACGACATCGATGCGCAGGTCTGGAGCGTGTGCCGCGAGGACCTCGAGGTGGGTCTCGGGTGAGAAGCCGTCGGTCTCGCCCTTCTGCTCTCCCAGGTTGAGCGTCAGCAGCCGACGCGCGCTGGTCTGCTCGAGAGCGCGGGACAATGCGGGCACCAGCAGGTTGGGGATGACGGACGTGAACCACGAACCCGGACCCACCACGACCCAGTCGGCTTCCGCGATGGCCACCAGAGCCTCGGGGCAGGCCGGCGGGTCGGCCGGGTCGAGCGCAACGTCGACCACCTGACCCTCGGTCGTCGCCACCTCGGCCTGACCGCGGATCTCGGTGATCACCTCCGGATGCTCCGGATCCAGCCCGAGCACCCGCGCCGTGATGTCCAACGGTACGGCGGACATCGGCAGCACTCGCCCTTGCGCACCAAGCAACCGCGCCACCCAGTCCAGCCCGTCGACAGCCTCGCCGAGCAACTCCCACAACGCGACGATCAACAGGTTGCCGACCGCGTGGTCGTGCAGCTCACCGTTGCTGCGGAAGCGATGTTGCAGTACGTCGGCCCAGGTCCGGCCCCACTCGTCGTCGCGGCAGAGCGCGGCCAGCGCCATCCGCAGATCACCCGGTGGCAGGACGCCGAGCTCCTGGCGGAGACGTCCGGACGATCCGCCGTTGTCGGCGACGGTGACGACCGCGGTCAGCTGGTCGGTGACGTGACGAAGTGCGGACAGGGATGCGGCCAAGCCGTGTCCCCCACCCAGTGCGACCACCCGGGGCGCCCGTGACACTACGCCGTCACTCCCGCCCCAGATCCCGGTGTACGACCAACGTCGGCGACCCTTTCTCACGCAGCCGGCGGGCGATCTCCTCGGCCATCGCGACACTGCGGTGCTTTCCCCCGGTGCAGCCGATCGCGACGGTGACGAAGCGCTTGCCCTCGTTCAGGTAGCCGGTCCGCAGGGTGTCCAGCACGTCCACGTAGTTGTCCAGGAACTGCTGGGCCAGCGGATGGCCGAGCACGAAGTCTGACACAGGCTTGTCCTGCCCGGTCATCGGGCGCAGGTCGGGCTGCCAGTACGGGTTCGGGATGAACCGCATGTCGGCGACCACGTCGGCGTCGACCGGGATGCCGTACTTGAACCCGAACGACACCACGGTCGCCCGCAGCTCGGCGTTCTCCTCGTCGCCGAACGCGTTCACGATCTTCGCGGCCAGCTGGTGGATGTTCAGGTTCGAGGTGTCGATGACCAGGTCCGCGCCGGCCCGGATGTCACCGAGCAGCTCGCGCTCGCGCTGGATCCCGTCCAGCAACCGGCCCTCGCCCTGCAGCGGGTGCGGCCGGCGGACGCTCTCCTGCCGGCGCACGATCACGTCGTCGGACGCCTCCAGGAACAGCGTCAGCGGCCGGTATCCCTTGAGCCGCAGATCGTGGATCGCCGAGCTCAGCTCCTCGAAGAACAAGCCGGTCCGGACGTCCACCACGACCGCCAGCCGCGGAGCCGCGCCGGTGCCGACCACCTGCTCGACGAGCGTGGTCAGGAACATCGGTGGCAGGTTGTCGACCACGAACCAGCCGAGGTCCTCCAGTACGTCGGCGACGGAGCTTCGTCCTGCGCCGGACATCCCGGACACGATGATGAGGTTGCCGCCCGTGTCGTCCATCAGCTCTCAGTTCTCCCTGGGTCCCCGTCGGGCGCCCCGGCCGGCGCCGGGACGTCGTCGCCCAGTATCTCGCCCGTGGCCGTGTTCACCGACGGCGCCCGGCCGGTTTCCGCCTTCGTTGCCGCAGCGTTCACCGCGAGTACGACGGATTCCGCCGTCCGCCGGCCGAATCCGGGCAGGTCGGCCACCTCGTCGATCGTGGCCCCCCGCAACTTCTTCAGCGAGCCGAAATGCCGCAGCAGCGTCTTCCGGCGGACGTCGCCGAGCCCCGGGACCTCGTCGAGAACACTCTCCACCATCGACTTCGAGCGCCGGTTGCGGTGGTGAGTGATGGCGAACCGGTGCGCCTCGTCGCGTAGGCGCTGGAGCAGATACAGCCCTTCCGACGTACGCGAGAAGATGACCGGGTCTTCCTCGTCCGGCACCCAGACCTCTTCGAGCCGCTTGGCCAGGCCGACCACCGGGATATCGCCGAGGCCGAGCTCGTCCATCGCCTGGCGTGCGGCCGCGACCTGCGGCGGACCACCGTCGACGACGACCAGTCCGGGTGCGTAGGAGAACTTGCGCGCGCGGCCGGTCTCCGGGTCGATCAGGGCGGCCGAGGGATCCTCGTCCTCCTGCAGCGTGGCCCGCTCATCGAGCAGTCGCCGGAACCTGCGGGTCAGCACCTCGGCGATGGACGCGACGTCGTTCTGCCCGTCCACACCCTTGATCACGAACCGGCGGTACTCGCTCTTGCGGGGCAGGCCGTCCTCGAAGACGACCATCGAGGCGACCACCTCGGTGCCCTGCAGGTTCGAGACGTCGTAGCACTCCAGCCGCAGCGGCGCCTCGGGCAGGTCGAGCGCGGCCTGGATCTCCTCGAGCGCCTGGTTGCGGGTGGTCAGATCGCTGGCCCGCTTGGTCTTGTGCATGGTCAGCGTCTGCAGCGCGTTCCGCTCGACCGTCTCCATCAGGGCCTTCTTGTCACCGCGCTGCGGGACCCGGATGAACACCTTCGAACCGCGCAGCTCGGACAGCCACTCGGTCAGCGCTTCGATGTCGTCGGGCTCGGTCGGCACCAGGATCTCGCGCGGGATCGCGTCACCGGAATCACCGGCGTACGTCTGCTGGATGAACCGGGACACCAGGTCGCCGGTGGTCGCCGTACCGTCGGCCTTGTCGGCGATCCAGCCGCGCTCACCACGGATCCGGCCGCCGCGGACGTAGAAGATCTGGACGGCGACCTCGAGCGGGTCCTCGCTCAGCGCGATCACGTCGGTGTCGGTGCCGTCGCCGAGGACGACCGCGTTCTTGGCCAGCGCCTTCTCCAGGGCGGCCAGGTCGTCCCGGATCTTCGCGGCCCGCTCGTACTCGAGCTCGGCAGCGGCGGCCCTCATCTCCTTCTCCAGCCGGCGCACGTACGTTGCCGTCTGGCCGGACAGGAACGCGGCGAAATCGTCGACGATCTTGCGGTGCTCCTCCTGGCTCACCTGACCGGTGCAGGGAGCGGCGCACTTGCCGATGTAGCCCAGCAGGCAGGGCCGGCCGATCTGGCGGTGCCGGTTGAAGACACCCTTGCTGCACGAGCGCATCGGGAACACCCGGAGCAGCAGGTCCACGGTCTCCCGGATCGCCCACGCATGGCTGTACGGACCGAAGTACCGCACGCCCTTCTTCTTCTGGCCCCGGCCGACCATCACCCGCGGGTAGTCCTCGTTGAGGGTGATGGCGAGCCACGGGTACGACTTGTCGTCGCGGTACTTCACGTTGAAGCGAGGGTCGTACTCCTTGATCCAGGAATACTCCAGCTGCAGCGACTCGACCTCGCTGGCGACCACGGTCCACTCGACCTTCGAGGCCGTCGTCACCATCGCCTGGGTCCGCGGGTGCAGGTTCACCAGGTCCTGGAAGTACGACGACAACCGGGCCCGCAGGTTCTTCGCCTTGCCGACGTAGATCACCCGGCCGGCGGAGTCGCTGAAGCGATACACACCAGGCGAGTCGGGGATCGACCCGGGAGCGGGACGGTAGGAGGACGGATCAGCCACTCGACCACCCTAGTTCGGGTCGCCGACAAATCCGGAATCCGGCAAAAGTCTCTAACGCCGCTTCAATGACAGACTTGAAGGTATGACTGTTGAAGAGATGGATCGGCTGATCCGTGCGGACGACGGCATCCGGGTCCTCGAGGCTCAGGACGACCTGTTCTACCTCTACGACCCGGCGGCGGACCTGCCGCCGGAACGGCAGCAACCGTTCGCCACCATCGTCACCGGCGACCACTACGAGCATGTCTCGCGGCTGGACGAACCCGGCGCCTGGCGGCTCAACCTCGGCCTGACCAAGGCGACGTACACGTCCTTGTTCGGTCCGGTGCCGACCGAACGCGACGCCGACTGGGTGCTGGACTCCGGCCATGACTACTCCGTGCGGGACAAACTGATGCCACATCCGTTCTACGCCTCACAGCACTGGGTGTGCATCGTCTCCCCCACCGAACTCGCGCCGCTTCGGCCACTGCTCACGGAGGCCTACGAGTTCGCCGCCCGCAAGTACGCCAACCAGGCGGCCCGCCAAACCCGATGAACGTTGCGGTCGTGTTGCGGGTTATGTCATAAGGCCGGTTTGATCGCCGGTTGGGATGAGCGCGGTCTCTAGCGTGTGACCCAGGGTAGATGCGCAGGACCTTTGCGTGAGGCAATCGGGCCTTGCGTTGACTCGAGGGAGTTCCGCCCATGTTCCCCACCATTCGCAGACCGTGTGCTGTGCTGGGCGCGGTCGCCGCGTCCGCGCTCGCCGTCACCGGGATCGCCGCCACCGCGGCCGGGAGTGACGCAGCGCAATCCGCAGCCGTCACCATCCGCGGCGCCGGTACCCCGGACGCCATCCCCGGCAGCTACATCGTCGTCCTGAACGGCCGGCGCTCCCAGGCCCAGAGCCGGGCCACCAACGCCAGCCTGGCGAGCAGCTACGACGTCAAGGTGCGCGACCAGTACGACGCCTCGATCAAGGGCTTCTCCGCGAGCATGAGTGAGGACCAGGCCAAGAAGCTGGCCGGGGACCAGCGGGTCGCGTACGTCCAGCAGAATCAGAAGATCACCGTCGCGCAGGACGATCCGCCATGGGGCTTGGATCGGGCCGACCAGCGTGACCTGCCGCTGGACAAGAAGTACGAGGCGGCCACCACCGCGGACAACGTCAACGTCTACGTGATCGACACCGGGATCTACGCCGCGCACAAGGACTTCGGCGACCGTGCCTCGGTCGGCACCGACACCGTCGGCGACGGCCAGAACGGCGTCGACTGCATGGGACACGGCAGCCATGTGGCCGGCACCATCGCGGGTACGACGTACGGCCTGGCCAAGGGTGCCAAGGTGTTCGGCGTCCGGGTGCTCGACTGCAAGGGCTCCGGCTCGACCGAGACCGTGGTGGCCGGGATCGAGTGGGTGACCAAGAACGCGAAGAAGCCCGCGGTGGCGAACATGAGCCTGGGCGGCGGCGCGGACGACGCGCTGGACGCGGCGGTGAAGGCGTCGGTCGACTCCGGCGTCACGTACGCCGTTGCTGCTGGCAACGAAAGCTCGGACGCCTGCCAGGGTTCGCCGGCCCGCGAACCCTCGGCGATCACCGTGGGCGCGACCGACGACCAGGACCAGAAGGCGACGTTCTCCAACTGGGGCAAGTGCGTCGACCTGTTCGCGCCCGGCGTCGACATCACCTCGGTCGGCATCACCGACCCGGACGCGACCGCGAAGATGAGCGGTACGTCGATGGCCACGCCGCACGTGGCCGGCGGGGTCGCGCTCTACCTGGCCGACCACCCGGACGCGAAGCCGGCGGATGTCGCGACCGCGCTCGTCGGCGCGTCGACGCCGGACAAGGTGGGCGACCCGGGCACGGGCTCCCCGAACAAGCTGCTGTTCGTCGGCAAGGTCGACCCAGCAAAGAAGTGACAGTCACCTGAACACGAAGGGCCCGGCCTCGGGGTGGCCGGGCCCTTCGTTCGCGCTCAGGCGGACTGAACGATGTTGCCGCCTTCGACGGCGACGTTCACCGCAGGGAGTGGCGACTGCGCCGGCCCGCTGACCGGGCTGCCGTCGGCAATGCTGAAGTGGCTGTTGTGGAACGGGCAGACGATCTGGCCGCCCTCCACCGATCCGATCGGGTTGCCCTGGTGGGTGCAGACCGCGGAGAAGCCCTTGTACTGGCCCGCGGTCGGCTGGGTCACCACGACCTTGGCGTCTTTGAACACCATCCCGCCACCGACCGGTACGTCGGACGTCGGGCCGAGGACCGTGCCGCCACTGGCCGGTGCGCTCGAGGACGGTGCGCTGGAGGACGGTGCGCTCGACGACGGCGCGGAGCTGGTCGGGGCGGAACTGGTGCCCGTGGTGGTCGGTGCGGAGCTGGAGCCGCCGCCCCCGCTCGCGTCGTCGCTGCCACCGCAGGCGGCGAGGATCGGTGCGCTGGCACCCGCGAGCGCGACCATCGCCGCGCAGCGGAGCACCGACCGCCGATCGCGCAGAGCGTCGGGCGCGGCTGCGCTGGACGACGGCGCGGTGGGTGGTGCTGCCATGGTGTCATCGCTCATGAATCTGGACCTCCAAGAGCCTGCCGGGTCAAAGTAATTGAACGCTTTGCATCTTTGTAGCCGACCGATCCAAATGGCCGGATACCGAGTCAAACGACCGGATCAGCCGATCGGTTCAACGATCGCCGGATTCAACCGACGTTTGAGAGTTTCCTGTGAATCAGCTGAGCGCCGGTGACCAGTCCGCGGGACGCGGGGGGCCTTCGTCCTTCTTCTGGAACCGAGGCGCGAGACACTGCAGTGGTGGCAGAGGTCGAGACATGACAAGCACGAGCGAAAGTTTCGCTGTTGTCGAGGTGATCGCGGATCTCGCGCCGATCTGGTTACCCGGCTGTGTCGTGGACACCGAGGAGCGTACGGTCGAGGTCGGCTGGGGACGTGGCGCACTGCAGATGTCTGCCGTCGTGGGCGTCGGCGAGATCGTCGATCGTTGCCTTCAGCTCCCACATCCACGATGGCCGGAACAGATCGAGGCCTGGTTGCGGGCCGTCGTCGCCGAAGGTGAACTCGCCACCGAGGAACACCGGTACGGCGACGTGGCCGAGCGGCAGCGTGCCCTGCTCGTGCAGCGCGGCTGGTCGGCACGGACGGCCGGACCGGCCGCGGACGCGTTGATCCCGTTCGGCGAACACTTCGAGGTGGTGGTGTTCATCAAGACCGGCGCCGCGCTCCGGCGACTGACCGTCGTCCGGCGAGCGATGCTCGGACTGGGCGATCCGGGCGTGCCGTCGCCGGTGCAGCTGAGTCTGGCGGAGATCGCGGACCTGGAGCCGGTCGAACACGACGGCTTCACCGTGCTCAGCCGGGACGGCGATCCATTGGTGTCGATGGCGATCGTCGACCGGGAGGACTTGTTGCCGCCGGCCGCTCTGGGAGCGGGCGTGCTGGTCGGGGTGCCGCGGTTGAGCACGGTTGCCTACTGCCCCGCCGACGCCGGACAGGATCAGGCCGACGCGCTGGCGCGGTTCGTCACCGGGACGTACCGCGACGCGCCGGACCAGTGCTGCCCGGATCTCTTCTGGTTGCAGGGTGACCGGATGGTTCAGGTACCGGTGACGCTGGCGACACCGCCGACGGTCGTACTGCCGTCTGCCTTGAAGCCGCATCCGCGCCGGACCTGGCTGCGGCAACTGTTCGGCCAGGTGTTCGGCCGCTGAGCTACTGACGCGGCGAGCTACTCCACTGCCTGCCGCATCACGACAGCCCGGCCGCCCTGCGGGCCAGGCTGTCAACGCGCGGCCTGGGCCGTCAACTGGCGGCGCGTTTCCTCGCCGGCGCCTTCTTGGCCACGGCCTTCTTGGCGGTGGCCGTCTTCTTCGCAGCCGTAGTCTTTGCGGCTGTGGTCTTCTTGACCGCCGCCGCCGTCTTCTTGGCAGGTGCCGACTTCGCCGCGGCGGCCTGCTGCTTCGCACTCGGCTTGGCGGCGCGACCCTCGAGGATCTCCGCGAGGAACTCACCCGTGTAGGACGCCGCGTTCGCCGCGACCTCTTCCGGCGTACCCTCCGCGACCAGCGTCCCGCCCCGGCGTCCGCCGTCCGGACCGAGGTCGATGATCCAGTCCGCGGTCTTGATCACGTCGAGGTTGTGCTCGATCACCAGCACCGAGTTGCCCTTGTCCACCAGGCCGCCGAGGACACCGAGCAGCTTGCGGATGTCCTCGAAGTGCAGGCCGGTCGTCGGCTCATCCAGCACGTAGACCGTGCGCCCGGTCGAGCGCCGCTGCAGCTCGGACGCCAGCTTCACCCGCTGCGCCTCACCACCGGACAGCGTCGGCGCGGGCTGACCGAGCCGCACGTACCCGAGGCCGACCTCGACGAGCGTCGTCAGGTGCCGCGAGATCGCCGGGATCGCGGCGAAGAACTCCGACGCCTCCTCGATCGGCATGTCCAGCACATCCGCGACCGTCTTGCCCTTGTAGTGCACCTCGAGCGTCTCGCGGTTGTACCGGGCGCCGTGGCACACCTCGCACGGCACGTACACATCCGGCAGGAAGTTCATCTCGATCTTCAGCGTGCCGTCACCCGAGCAGGCCTCGCATCGGCCGCCCTTGACGTTGAAGGAGAACCGGCCCTGCTGGTAGCCGCGGACCTTGGCCTCCGGCGTCTCCGCGAACAGCTTGCGGACGTGGTCCCAGACACCCGTGTACGTCGCCGGGTTCGAGCGCGGCGTCCGTCCGATCGGCGACTGGTCGACGTGGATGACCTTGTCGACCAGCTCCATGCCGGAGATCTTCGTGTGCCGCCCCGGCACCGCGCGGGCGCCGTAGATCTGCCGCGCGAGCGACGTGTAGAGGATGTCGTTGACCAGCGTCGACTTCCCCGAGCCCGATACCCCGGTCACCGCGACGAACACCCCGAGCGGGATGGTCACGTCGATGTCCTTGAGGTTGTTCTGCCGGGCGCCGTACACGGTCAGCTCGCGGCCCTCGGTCAGCGGACGCCGGACGGGCGGAATCGGGATCTCCCGGCGACCGGACAGGTACTGCCCGGTGATCGAGTCCGGGTGGTTGCGCAGGTCCTCGACCGTGCCGGAGACGACGACCTGACCGCCGTGCTCACCGGCACCCGGGCCGATGTCGACCACCCAGTCGGCGTGGTCGATGGTGTCCTCGTCGTGCTCGACGACGATCAGCGTGTTGCCCAGATCCTTCAGCCGGACCAGCGTCTCGATCAGCCGCCGGTTGTCCCGCTGGTGCAGGCCGATCGACGGCTCGTCGAGGACGTACAGGACGCCGACCAGCCCGGAACCGATCTGGGTCGCCAGCCGGATCCGCTGCGCCTCGCCACCGGACAGCGAACCCGCCGGCCGGCTCAGCGCCAGGTAGTCCAGGCCGACGTCGAGCAGGAACCGGAGCCGCTCGCCGATCTCCTTGACCACCCGCTCGGCGATCTGCTTCTCGCGCGGCGACAGCTCCATCTGGACCAGGAACGCGTGCACCTCGTCGATCGACATCGCGCTGATCTCGGCGATGTTCTTGCCGCCGAGGGTGACCGCGAGCGAGATCGGCTTCAACCGGGCGCCGTTGCAGGCCAGGCACGGCACCTCGCGCATGTACTCCTCGAAGCGCTCCCGGCCGGTGTCGCTGGACGCCTCCGCGTGCCGGCGCTCGACGTACGGGATCACGCCCTCGAAGGTGGTGTAGTACGAGCGCTCGCGGCCGTAGCGGTTCTGGTACGAGACGTGGACCTGCTTGTCGTGGCCGGTGAGCAGCGACTTCTTCGCCTTCGCCGGCAGCTCGCCGAACGGCGTACTCGTCTTGATCTTCAGGTCCTTGGCCAGCGCGGCCAGCAGGCGCTCGAAGTACTGCGAGACGTTCTGGCCGGACCACGGCTGGATCGCGCCCTCGTCGAGGGACTTCGACGGGTCCGGGATCAGCAGCTCCGGGTCGACCTCCATCCGGGTGCCGAGACCGGTGCACACCGGGCAGGCGCCGTACGGCGAGTTGAAGGAGAAGGACCGTGGTTCCAGCTCGTCGATGGCGAGCGGGTGATCGTTCGGGCAGGCGAGCTTCTCGGAGAACCGGCGCTCGCGATGCGGGTCGTCCTCGGGCAGGTCGACGAAGTCCAGCACGAGCAGACCGCTGGCCAGGCCGAGCGCGGTCTCGACCGAGTCGGTCAGCCGCTGCTTGGCAGAGCTCTTCACCGCGAGCCGGTCGACGACCACGTCGATGTCGTGCTTCTTCTGCTTGTCGAGCTTCGGCGGGTCGGTGAGCTGGATCGTCTCGCCGTCCACCCGGGCCCGGGCCAACCCCTGACCGGTCAGCTGGCGGAACAGATCGAGATACTCCCCCTTGCGGCCGCGGACGACCGGGGCCAGCACCTGGAAGCGCGTGCCCTCCTCGAGCTCGAGCACCCGGTCGACGATCTGCTGCGGCGTCTGCCGCGCGATCGGCTCGCCACACTCCGGACAGTGCGGCCGGCCGGCCCGGGCGAACAGCAACCGGAGGTAGTCGTACACCTCGGTGATCGTGCCGACGGTGGAGCGCGGATTCCGCGAGGTGGACTTCTGGTCGATCGAGACCGCCGGCGACAGACCCTCGATGAAGTCGACGTCGGGCTTGTCCATCTGACCGAGGAACTGCCGCGCGTACGCCGAGAGCGACTCGACGTACCGCCGTTGGCCCTCGGCGAAGATCGTGTCGAAGGCCAGGCTGGACTTCCCGGACCCGGACAGGCCGGTGAAGACGATCATCGCGTCCCGCGGCAGGTCGACCGAGACGTCCTTCAGGTTGTGCTCACGCGCTCCGCGCACGATCAGACGGTCAGACACAAGCTCACTCTCAGCCGTTCTCGAGGGGTATGCGGGACATGCCCCGTCATGCTAACGAGGCCCACCGACAAAAACTTCCGGAGCCGGATCCCGCGGCCGCTTTCGAAAGTATATTCGATCGCCGAGGGTGGTTCTGGCAAACCGGCCGGATGTGACCTGACGGGTCGGGAGTGCAAGGATCGGCGGTATCACCGACATCTTGGGAGGGCGCATGCCGGAGTACCACGGGAACGTCAAGGTCGGCGGGCCGGCGCAGACACACGAGCTGGCCAACCTGATGATCACCAAGGTCGCGGTCGGGCCGATGGACAACAACGCCTACCTGCTGCGCTGCCGGCAGACCGACGAGCAGGTCCTGATCGACGCCGCCAACGAGGCGGACACACTGCTCACGCTGATCGGCGACGGCGGGATCGCCCGGGTCGTCACCACCCACCGGCACGGGGACCACTGGCAGGCGCTCGCCGAGATCGTCGCCCGAACCAGCGCCACCACGGTCGCCGGCCGGTACGACGCCGAGGGCATCGATGTCCCCACCGACCAGCTCGTCGACGAGGGCGACCACATCTCCGTCGGCAACTGCAGCCTGCGCGTCATCCACCTGGTCGGCCACACCCCCGGCTCGATCGCGCTCCTGTACGACGACCCGGACGGTGCCCCGCACCTGTTCACCGGCGACTCGCTGTTCCCCGGCGGCATCGGCAACACCCAGGGCGACGCCGAGCGCTTCACCTCACTCCTCGACGACGTCGAGACCAAGCTCTTCGGCACCCTCCCCGACGAAACCTGGGTCTACCCCGGCCACGGCTCCGACACCACCCTCGGTACCGAGCGCCCGCATCTGAAGGAATGGCGCGAACGCGGCTGGTGAGCGCGCGACTAGAGCTGTGAGCGGGCGGCTTCGATCTGGGCGCTGATGGCTCCCGCCTTGGCTGTGGCTGCCAGGTCGGCGGCTTCGTCGGCCAGGGTGCGGGCGTCGTCGGGGCGGCCCTGGGCGATGGCCAGGTAGATGAGGCCGACCAGGTTGGCGGCTACGCCTGCGGTGAATCCGAGAGTACGGCGGAGTGTGGTCGACTCCTCGAGGAACGCGCGGGCGTCGTCGTACTGGCCGGCCATGTGCGCGACGACGCCGAGGTGGCGGAGGGCGTAGGAAAGGATGAGTTGGTCGCCGGTCTTCCGCGCCAGCTCGGCGGCGGTGGTCAGGGGTGGCACGGCGGCGGCGTTGTCGTTACGGACGACCTGATGGAAGCAGCCGATCCAGAAGAGGGCTACGGCTTCGCCGCGCTCGTCGCCGAGGGCGCGATAGAGGTCGGCTGCTCGTTCGAACGCCGGCAACTCCTCGGGCGTCTCGACCTGCGTTTCCAGGTACCGGCCGTGCATGATCCGGCCGCGACCGATCAACAGCTCGGCCTCGACGGCGTCGAGTGCACGGTCAGCCTCGGGCAGGCCGCCGTACTCGCCGTTGAAGATCGCTCGCTCGTACAACTCCCCGACCAGCCGCATCTGCTCATCCACCCGCCTGATCCTAGGGTGTGGCCATGAGCAACTTCGCCGACTACCGGCCGGACGACAGCCGGCAAGATCCCGGCACGCAGGTTGAGGTCCGCCCGGCGCGGGTCGAGGATCTCGACGCGTGCGCGCGGCTGATCGTCACGCGCACCGGCGGGCCCGCGGCCGAACGCCTCGAACGCCTGCGGGCCGACCTCCAGCACCCCGACCGCTACACGGTGGTCGCGTGCGCCGACGGGGAGGTCATCGGGTACGGCGCCGTGATCCACCACGAGCTCTCCCCCACCGACCCGCCGAACACGGCACCCACCGGCTACTACCTCATCGGCCTGATCGTCTCGCCCGACTGGCGCCGGCACGGCATCGGCGACCTGATCACCATCGAGCGAATGCGCTGGACCGCCGAGCGCGCCGACGCCATCTACTACTTCGCCAACGTGGCCAATGGCGCAATCCTCGACCTCCACCAGAGGTTCGGCTTCACAGAGCTGACCCGCGACTTCACCTTCCCGAAGGCTCCCCTCAAGCCTGGCACCTGCGCCCTCCTCCGAGCCGAGCTGACTAGCGGTCGGTGAGTTCGGTGGGGTGCGCGATGACGTCGACCAGGGCGTTGTTGCGGATGGCGGTGATCTCGGTGCGCCGGGAGATGGCGTCGGCGAAGAGCAGGCGTTGGAGAGACTGAGCGTCGCGCAGCGGTACGCCGTCGACGGCCAGGACCAGGTCGCCGGCGCGTAACCCGGCCAGGTCGGCCGGGCTGTTCGTGATGACCTCGACGACGCGGAGCGCCGTCCGTTGATCGAACCGTTCAGCGAGCGCGGGCCGCAGCGGTGCGGGCGTTGTGACCAGACCGAGGTACGCGCGGCGGACCCGGCCGTCATGCAGGAGTGAGTAGATGATCCGGCGCGTGGTCGGGTTGACCGGAACCGCGAGGCCGAGCCCGATGCCGGCCACCGCGGTGTTGATGCCGATCACCCGGCCGTTGCCGTCAGCAAGCGCTCCGCCGGAGTTGCCCGGGTTCAGGGCCGCATCCGTCTGGATCACGTCCTCGATGATCCGCTGCGCCGACCCGCTCCGCACCGGCAGCGACCGGCCGAGCGCGCTCACCACGCCGGCGGTCACACTCCCGGCCAGTCCCAATGGGTTGCCGACGGCAACGACCAGGTTCCCGACCTTCAGGTGATCGGCGTCGCCGAACTCCGGCGGATCCGGGATCTCCCGGTCGGACCGCAGTACGGCGAGATCGGACAGCCGGTCGACCCCGACCACCCGGGCCTGTGCCGACGTACCGTCCGCGAAGTCCGCAGTCGCCTGCTCGCCCTCACCGACCACATGGGCGTTCGTCAGCAGGTGCCCGTCCCCGGTGAGCACCACCGCCGACCCCGACGAGTCGCCGCGCCGGCTGTTGATCCGCAGGCTCGCGACCCGCGGGATCAGGTGTTCGGCCACACCCGAGACCACTCGGGAGTAGGCATCCAGTACGTCGTCGCCGGCAATCTCGTCAGCCATGATCCAGCCTCCTGAATTACATCATTACACCGCGAGCAAGCGCAGGCCATCGAGTGAAGCAGGCCACAATCCTGACCGATCGGTTGAAAACTGGCCGATCGGTCAGGATGATGACTGACATGGCAGTCAGCACCCCGGCCCGGGAACGGACCAGGCACGAGATCGTCCGGCAGGCGATGGACCTGTTCCAGGCCAAGGGCTACAACGCGACCTCGCTGCAGGACATCGCGACCGCCGCCGGCTGCTCGAAGGCGACGGTGCTCTACCACTTCAGCGGCAAGCCCGCGGTCCTGGCCGCCGTCCTCGAACCGGCTGCCGCTGACCTCGCCGAGCTCATCACCGCGGCCGAGAAGCTGGCCCGCCCCGAGGCGCAGGAGTTCGCGATCCAGCGCTTCATCGACCTGGCCGTGGTGCACCGCGGCGTCATCGACGTACTCCAGGACATCATTCCGGTGATCGAGCAGGTGCCCGAGATCGCCGGACTGGTCACGGACGGCATGCGCCTGACCGAGTACATGGCCGGCTCGGACGATCCGCTCGAGCACGACCTGGCCAAGTTCGCCGTCAACGGCCTGCTGGGCGAGTGCCGGCGTCCCGGCGAACGCACCGACGACGAACTGCGGAGACTCTGCGACATCGCCCTGCGGCGACTGCTCAGACGCGGCTGACCCGATCACCCCGGCCACCGGCACCCCGCCGGTGGACGGTTCCCCCTGCCCGTACGCCGTACCGACTCGAAACGGACGCACTTCCCGATGGCCACTCTGCTGTACCGGCTCGGCCGGTTCTCCTACCAGCGCCGGCGCCTCGTCGCCGCGGTCTGGGCGTTGTTCCTCGTGCTGCTGGGCGTCGGCGCGCTGACGCTGGGCGGCAAGACCACGAACACCTTCTCGATCCCCGGCACCGAGTCGCAGCGCGCGCTGGACGCTCTCAAGCAGGAGCTGCCCGCGGCCAGCGGCGCCTCGGCGACCGTTGTGGTGAAGGCGCCTGACGGCAAGACGCTCACCGATCCGACCATCAAGGCCGCCGTCGGCGCGACCGTCGCCCGGGCCGCGCAGGTGCCCGAGGTGATCGCTGCGATCGATCCGTTCACCAGCAAAGCGATCAGCCCGGACGGCAAGACCGGCCTGATCAGCGTCCAGTTCGCCAAGCCCGCCGACGAGCTCGCCAAGGACAGCACCCAGGCGTACGACGCACTCAGCGGACTGAGCTCCGGTGATCTCCAAGTGGTCCCCGGCGGCCAGGTGGTCGGCGGCGTACCCGAGGTCGGTGCCACCGAGGTGATCGGGGTCGCGGTCGCGGCCGTCGTCCTGGTCGTCACGTTCGGGTCGCTGGTCGCGGCCGGGATGACGTTGCTGACCGCGCTGCTCGGCGTACTCGCGGGCATGGCCGGACTGTTCCTGGTCACCGCCTTCGTGGATGTGTCGTCGACCGCGCCGATCCTGGCGTTGATGCTGGGTCTTGCGGTCGGGATCGACTACGCGTTGTTCATCAGCTCGCGGCACCGCAGCCAGCTTGCCGAGGGCATGGATCCGGAGGAGTCGGTCGGTCGCGCGACGGCGACCGCGGGGTCGGCGGTGTTGTTCGCCGGCGCGACTGTCGTGATCGCGCTGGCCGGGCTGAGCGTGGTCGGCGTACCGTTCCTGACCGCGATGGGCTTCGCGGCGGCTGCGACCGTACTCACGGCAGTCCTGGTCGCCCTCACGTTGCTGCCGGCCATGCTCGGGTTCGTCGGGAACCGGATTCTCCCCCGCAAGATCCGCAAGGCGCCGACGGCCGCTCCGGTCAAGGAAGGCTTCGGGTTCCGCTGGGGACGGTTCGTCACGCGGTTCCGCGTCCCGATCGTTGCCCTCAGCATCATCGGGCTCGGGCTGCTGGCGATCCCGGTCAAGGACATGCAGCTCGCGCTGCCCGACGGCGCCTCGGCCGCGGCCGGCACGAACCAGCGGGTCGCCTACGACCTCACCGCCGCCGCCTTCGGGCCGGGCGCCAACGGTCCGCTCGTCGTCGTGGTGAAGACCGACAACGCGGCGACGTCCGACGCGCTGGTCAAGCAGGTACTCGCGAAGTCGCAAGGCCTCAAGGATGTCGTAGCGGCCCAACCCGGGCCGGCGAGTGCGGACGGTACGACCCGGCTCCTACAGGTGATCCCCAAGAGCGGACCGGCGACGGAGGAGACCTCAGCGCTGGTGACGAACCTGCGGTCCCAGGTGCAGCCGCTCGCCACCGGCGACGCGAGCATCTCGGTGACGGGCAACACCGCGGTCGGCGTCGACGTGTCCAACAAGTTGTCCGACGCGCTACCGACGTACCTGCTGGTTGTCATCGGGTTGTCGTTCCTGCTGTTGCTGCTGGCGTTCCGGTCGCTGCTGGTGCCGTTGAAGGCGACGCTCGGGTTCGTGCTCACCGTCGGCGCGACGTTCGGCATCACGGTCGCCGTGTTCCAGTTGGGCTGGGGTGCGGGTCTGCTCGGGGTGGACTCGCCTGGTCCGCTGGTCAGCTTCCTGCCGATCATCATGCTGGGCGTGCTGTTCGGGCTGGCGATGGACTACGAGGTGTTCATCGTGTCCCGGGTCCGTGAGGAGTTCGTGCACGGCAAGCATGCGACCGAGGCAACCATCGAGGGTCTCGGCCACGGCGCCCGTGTGGTGACGGCGGCCGCACTCATCATGGCGTCGGTGTTCGCCGGCTTCATCATGGTCCACGACCCGATCATCAAGGCGATCGGCTTCGGCCTCACCATCGGCGTCCTGATCGACGCCTTCGTCGTCCGCATGACCCTCGTCCCCGCAGTCCTCTCCCTCCTCGGCAACCGAGCCTGGTACTTCCCGAAGTGGCTCGACCGGCTAACCCCCAAGGTAGACATCGAAGGCGAAAGCCTGCGCGTCGCCGAGGGGCCGGAGCCCAAGGAACTCGAGAGCGTGCGCTGATGCGCCGCGTGGGGCCTGAGCGCTCGTTGATGCCCCACGAAGCAGGCTCGATGCATCCCCGATCCGGTACGGCGCGTAGTTCTCGGCATCGATAGCTACCCGCCCAGCCAAGACAGCGCTTGGGATGAGGTAGATGCTGCCGTCACCGAGCAAGATGAAGAACAAGTCGAGCGAGTCAGGGTCGTAAGGCATCTTTCCGGCTGATTTGTCGAGCACGTAGGGCCGTCGTCCCACGCCCACATGCCAACGTCCCTTGCCATTACGGGACCCACATGTCTTCACCTGCACACGCTGAATGCCCTTGTCTGTCGTCACCAGCAGGTCGTACTCCTGGGGCTCGATCGGCAACGCGACGGCACAGCCACGCAAGCTGAACCAGGCCATCGCCACCGCCGAGGCCGCATAACGAAGCATCTCCGGCTGGAAGGGTTGCTCGAAGACCTCACCGGCTGCCGGAGGAGCCTGCGGCGTCTTCAGGTGTGTGCAGTCCAAGCCCAGCCGCGCGGAATGCCCCTTCACCCGAACCCGGTTCTCACCGTTGTCGATCACACCGAGACCGGTGAGCACATCGGCCCAGCAGGTCGCCCCGAGCATGACTCGCCGCAACTGGCTGTCCGACCACCGACGTTGGCCGGTGAAATGCGCTGTGTCGAGGTCGAGTCGGGCGGCATGCCGCTTCACCGTCCGGATCACGCCTGCGGAAGTCGCCTTCAATCCCAGCTCGCGGGCGACTGCGCGCCAGGATCGGCTGGCCGCGACCGCTTGCTGCAGTTGAGCATCGTTCCAGGTCCGCTTGTCCCTTGTTGCTGCCATGGGGCCAAACGTAATGAGGGGCACCGACAGTATCGGTACCCCTCATAGCAGGTCGGGCTGGGGAGATTTGAACTCCCGCTCTCCGGTCCCCCAGACCGGCGCGTTAACCAAACTACGCTACAGCCCGATGCTCGCCCCAGAGAGGCGAGCGGAGTACACCTTACCTCATCCTAGGGAGTGCTCTGACCAGCGCCCGGTCAGCGTTTCTTGTTCTTTTGGCGGGCTCGGATCTGGACGTGGACGGGGCTGCCGACGAAGCCGAAGTCTTCGCGGAGGCGGCGTTCGATGAAGCGCTGGTACGACGCCTCGATCTGGCCGGAGGTGAAGATCGCGAAGGTCGGCGGCATCGTGGTCGCCTGGGTGCCGAACAGGATCTTCGGCTGCTTGCCGGAGCGGACCGGGTGCGGGTGCGCGGCCACCAGCCGGCCGAGGAACGCGTTCAGCTGGCCGGTCGGGACGCGGGTCTGCCAGCCGTCCAGCGCCGCTTCGACGGCGGGCACCAGCTTCTCCATGTGACGGCCGGTCAGCGCGCTGATGTTCACCCGCGGCGCCCAGCGGAACTGCACCAGGTCGCGGTCGATCTCGCGCTCCAGGTAGTACCGGCGGTCCTCGTCGACCAGATCCCACTTGTTGTACGCGATCACGAGCGCCTTGCCGGCCTCCTCGACCGCGCTCATGATCCGCAGGTCCTGCTCGGTCATCGTCTCCGAGGCGTCGATCACGACCACCACGACCTCGGCCCGCTCGATCGCGGCGTTGGTCCGCAGGGAGGCGTAGTACTCGTGTCCCTGCGCGTTCTTCACCTTGCGCCGGATGCCGGCGGTGTCGATGAACCGCCACTCCTTGCCGCCGAGCGTGATCAGCTCGTCGACCGGGTCGACCGTCGTACCCGCGACGTCGCTGACCACGACGCGGTCCTCTTTGGCGACCTTGTTCAGCAGGGAGGACTTGCCGACGTTCGGCTTGCCGACGATCGCGACGCGGCGCGGACCACCGGACTCGGGATCACGCTCGGGCGGCGCCTCGGGCAGCGCGGCCAGGACGGCGTCCAGCATGTCGCCGGTGCCGCGGCCGTGCATCGCGGAGACCGGGAACGGCTCGCCGATGCCGAGACTCCACAGGTTCATCGCCTCGGCCTCGACCCGCTGGTCGTCGACCTTGTTCGCCGCCAGCACGACGGGCTTGCCCGACTTCCGCAGCACGCGCACGACCGCCTCGTCCGCATCCGTGATGCCGACGGTGGCGTCGACCACGAACAGGACCGCGTCGGCCGCGTTGATCGCGACCTCGGCCTGCGCGGCGACCAGGGCCGCCATGCCGACCGCGTCCGGATCCCAGCCGCCGGTGTCGACGACCGTGAAGCCACGGCCCGCCCAGTTGGCGTCGTACGACACGCGGTCGCGGGTGACGCCCGGCGTGTCCTCGACGACCGCCTCGCGGCGGCCGATGATGCGGTTCACCAGCGTGGACTTGCCCACGTTCGGCCGGCCGACGATCGCGAGCACCGGCAGCGGGCCGGTGTCTTCCCGGTCGTGCGTAGGCTCGGCGAAGTCGTAGCCGGTGGGCAGGTCAGTCATCAGGGTCCTTCTTGTCTGGTCCGCCCGGGAGGGGGTGGCCGGTGGCTGCGACGGCCGCCCTCACATGGGCCCGCAACACGTCGCCGATCTGGTCGGCAACCGCGCGTACGTCGGAATGCCTCCTGGGAAAGGGTACGCGGTCGATCGTGAAAGGCTCGCCATAGACCACGTCCACCCGGCTCCCGGCCGGCGGAAAGCGCTCCACGTCGCCGCGCGGCAGCCTGGTCCCGAGCAGGGCCACCGGCAGGATCGGCGCACCCGTGACCATAGCCATATAGGCCACTCCGACCCGGATCCGTCCGAAGTCGCCGGCGCCGCGGGTGCCCTCCGGGTAGATGTTCAGCACGCGGCCGTCGCGGAGCACCTTGATCGACTGCCGGACCGCGAGGACGTCGTACGACGACCTGTCGACGGGAATCTGGCCGAAACGCCGCAGGACCTTGCCCTGGAGACCGCCGAAGGCCTCGATCTTGCCGAGCTGGTGCAGCATCCGGGGCGCGATCGCGCCGAGCAATGGGCCGTCCAGCAGGCTCAGATGGTTCGGCGTCATCAGCACCGGACCGGTCCGCGGGAACAGGTCCTGGTGGTGGACGGTGAGCCGGTATTTGCGATGGAAGTACGGTTTGGCGACCCAGCGGGCCGGTACCGCGAGCCGGTACGGGAGCCGGGGCAGATCGTCGGTGCGGGGCAACTCCAGGTGGCCGGTGAGTTCCGCGGTCATGGGGCCTCCTGCCCTGGACTGAGGAGCGCAGGCGCCGAAAGCTCTCTCATGACTCCTGGTCGCCTGCGACCAGGTGGGCGGCCTCGGCCTCCTTCGCGAGTCGGCTGATCACGTCGATGACCTCCTCGAGGGAGAGGTGTGTCGAGTCGATGGTGACCGCTCCGTCGGACGCGACCAGGAACTCCGAGACGGTCGCGTCGTCGGCGTCCCGGCGGACGATCTGGTCGCGGAGCTGCTCGGCGGTCACCGACCCGGTGGCCAGCTCGGCGCCGCGGCGCGCCAGCCGGGCGTCGGTGTCGGCGGTGAGCAGCACCTTGAGCTCGGAGTCGGTGGCGACCACGGTCGCGATGTCGCGGCCCTCGACCACGATCCCGCCGGTCGGCTGGGCGGCGTCGATGATCGCGCGCTGCCGCGGGATCAGGTCCGCGCGGACGTCCAGGTTGGTGGCGATCTTGGAGACCGCCTCGCTGATCCGCGGCTCCCGGATCGCGACCGTCACGTCGGTCCCGTCGGCGATCACGAACTGCCGCTCCGGGTCGGTGCTGATCTCCAGCCGCAGCTCGCGGGACCGCTGCGCGACCGCCGCGGTGTCGTCCAGGTCGAGGCCGTGCTCGAGCGCCGACCAGGTCACCGCCCGGTATGTCGCTCCGGTATCCAGGTAGCGCAGCCCCAGCCGGCTGGCGACGCCTCGGGCGGTGCTCGACTTGCCGGAGCCGCTCGGGCCGTCCACAGCGATGATCATGCCCCGAAGATTACCTGTGCCCGGGGACAACTCAGGCACAATATGCGAACCTCAGCGGTGGACGACCCACTCGCGCTCGGTCAGTACGTCGACCAACTGGTCGACCGATCCCGGTTTCACCGCCAGCTCGACCTCACCGACCGGACGCCCCGGGCTGTGGTCGATCCGCAGGTCCTCGACGTTCGCCCCGGATTCGGCCGCGTCGGCGAACAACCGGGCCAGCTGCCCCGGCCGGTCGGGGATCGTCACCAGAACAGTGACCAGATCAATGTGCGGCGTACCGTGCTTGCCCGGCACCCGGACCGCGCCCGACACCCCCAGCCCGAGGATCGAGGTGAGTTCCTCGGCCGCCTCTTCCTTGCCCAAGGCAACGAGTAGGCGATCGAGCTCACCGCGGATCTGCTCCAGCAGGCCGGTCAGGGCGGTCGAGTTCGCGGACACGATCTGGGTCCACAGCTTCGGGTCGCCGGCCGCGATCCGGGTCACGTCCCGGACGCCCTGGCCGGACAGCTGCAGGTGCGAGCTCGGCGCGTCGGCCAGCGTGCCGGCGGCGAGCGCCGACATCAGGTGCGGCAGGTGCGACACTCGCGCGACACCGAGGTCGTGGTCCTCGACCGACAGCTCGACCGTCCGCGCCCCGGCGGCCTCGGCCAGCCGCCGGACCAGCTCGACCGCCTCGGGTGCGCTCGTCTCGTGCGGGGTGATCGCCCAGGTCGCGCCGTCGAACAGGTCCGCGCGGCCGGCGAGTGGGCCGTTCCGCTCGGAGCCTGCCATCGGGTGGCTGCCGACGTACCGGCTGAGGTCGCCGGTGAGCTTGCGCGCGTCGGCGAGCGGCTTGGACTTCACGCTCGCGGCGTCGGTGACGACCGCGTCGGTCTGCTCGAGCTGCTCGGCGATCACCGCGCCGACATGATCCGGCGGTACGGCGACCACGACGAGCTGCGGCTCGATCTGGACCAGCCGCGACCCCGCGCCGATCCGCTCGGCCATCAGCGCGTTGTCCGGGTCGGCGTCAACAAGCTCGACCACGACTCCCAACCGCGCCAGCGCCAGGCCGATCGACGTACCAATCAGTCCGGTACCGACGATCCGCACCGGGCCACGGAGCTCACTCACTGGGCGCCTGTCAGGTCGGGACGGAGAGCGACGGCGCCGTGGAGGTAGACGTGCTGGATTTTCTCGCGGGACCGCGGGGTCTCGGTGTGCACCATCAGCCGGACCACCCGCGGCAGCGCGTGCGGGACGGCGATCTCCTGCATGCACATCAGCGGTACGTCGGTCAGCCCGATCTGCCGGCCGGCTACGGCCGGAAACTCCGAGTGCAGGTCCGGCGTGACGGTGAACAGGATGCTGATCAGATCCTCGCTCTCCAGATCGTTCGCCTCCAGGACCGCCTTCACCAGCTCCGCGGACCGCTCGAGCAGATGCTCGCGCTCGTCCACGTCGAGCTGGGTGGCACCCCGGATCGCCCGTACCGCCACGTACCCGCCTCCTTAGTCGTCTGCCTCCAACCCTAGGGCAGAGTAGTCAGAGCGTGGACAGCCGTCTCGGATGGTGCCATCGCGTCAGCCGCTCCGGGCCGCCTCGAGCAGCCTCCGGGCCACCGGAAGCAGTCCGGCCTCCCGGACCGGTGCGAGTGGATCCGACAGTTGCCGGCGACGCCGGAACGTTCCCGGCGGCTGACCGTACGCGAGGGAGAAGCGTCGGGAGAAGTGATACGGGTTGCTGTAGCCGCCGTCCGACGCGATCTCCGCGATCGTCGCGTTGGTGCGCAGGAGTGCGATCGCAGCCCGGGCCAACCGGATCAGATCCAGGGCGTACGCCGGTCCGCAGCCGTACCGCTCCCGGAAGAGCCGGTGCAGATGTCCCGCCGACAGGTTCGCCGCGGCGGCCAACTCCGGGACGGAGATGATCCGCGGGCCGCTCCTGGCCCACACCGCCGCGACATGCTCGACCAAGCGCCGGACTGCATCCGGCATCTCCTCGCTCGACTGGCCGGCCGGAGCGCTGACGAAGACCTCCAGCATCGTCGCCACCAACCGGTCGCTGTGTCCCCGGACCGACGAAGACGGGACGCCGGCCAGATCCAGCAGATAGCCGCACAGACCGTCCAGCAGGCCCGGATCGGACCTCGATCGCACCGAGGGCCACCTCGACGGAGCGCCAAGTCCGCCGAGGTCCTCGATCTGGAAGTGCACGTAGGCATGGCGTGACCAGCGATCACAGTCCCAGATATAGGCGTCCCGGTTCCCGCGCCGAGCCAACGCCACCGTGCCCGGGCGAAGGTCCTCCTCCACGGTCGCCTGCCGGACGCCGGCGTCGTCGTACACATCGGTCCGCCACCGCGCCGAACCGTGCAGGACCCAGAGCAGTTCGTAGTTCGGCAGCGTGCGTGGGCCATAGGTTGCCCCGGGCGCGTAGTCCGCGACCTGGACCACGGAGTTCACGCTGATCACCGGCGGTCGCGAAGTCACGAACAGATAGTAATGCGCGAGCCAGCGGCATTGGCCGGGCCTGCCGGGCTCTGAGACCGTGAAGCCGGTCAACGCCGCCAAAGCCGGATGGAGCATCAGATGCAGTCTGTCGCCGCCGTACCCAGCTTCGCCGAGGTCACCGACGAGTTGGTCGGGTCGTTCCGGCGGGACGGCTTCGTCGTCCTGGATCAGGCCTTGTCGGCCGACCAGGTCACCGCGCTCCATGCCGCGGCCGAGGCCCTGTGCCGCAGTGACCTCGGCGTCATCGACGGCGGTCCGGCCGCCGAGCCGACCGAGGACGTCCTGCGCCAGTACCTGTGCATCCACCAGCCGCACAAGGTGTCCGACGTGGCGCTCGCGGCGTTGCGGGCACCACGGGTGGTCGCGGCGCTGACCGCGGTGATCGGGCCGAACGTCAAGGCCATGCAGTCGATGCTGTTCATCAAGCCCGAGGGGAAACCGGGCCAGGCGTGGCACCAGGACGAGTTCTTCATCCCGACCAGGGATCGCTCGCTGACCGCGGTGTGGATCGCGCTCGACGATGCCACCGTGGAGAACGGCTGCCTGTGGGTTCTACCGGGCTCCCATCGTCGCGGGGTCATCTATCCCGACCGGGAGCAGGACGATCTCCGCTTCGACTGCACGGTGGAGGCGTTCGACTTCCCGTACACCGACGGCGATGCGGTCCCGGTCGAGGTGCCCGCGGGTTCGGCGGTGATCTTCAACGGCTACCTGCTGCACCGATCACTGCCGAACACCGGCCGGCACGGACTCCGCCGGGCGCTCGCCAGCCACTACATGAGCGCGGAGTCGCTCCTCCCCTGGCAGTCCGTGCCATCCGGAGTCCATGTCGGCAAGCACGACTACCGCGACATCGTGATGGTGGCCGGGACCGATCCGTACGCCTACAAGGGCATCGACGATCTCGCCCGGCCGCACTCCCGCCGGGACAAGGACGGCGGGTGCGACCGCTGACTCACCCCGCCTGAGCCTCGGCGGCGTCGACGGCCTGCTCCAGCAGCAGGGCGATCGTCATCGGCCCGACACCGCCCGGAACCGGCGTGATCAGGCGGGCGACCTGGGCCGCCTCCTCGAAGTGGACGTCACCGACGTTGCCCTCGTTGTACCCGGCGTCGACCACGACCGCGCCCGGCTTGAGCCAGTCGCCGCGGACGAAGTTCGGCTTGCCGACCGCGGCGATCACGATGTCCGCGGTGCGGACGATGTCCGGCAGGTCCGTGGTCCGCGAGTGCGTGTAGGTGACGGTCGCATTCGATGCCAGCAGCAACATCCCGACCGGCTTGCCGAGGATCGGGCTGCGGCCGATGACGACCGCGTGTGCTCCGGCGATCGGTACGTCGTACGCCTCGAGCAGGCGCATGATCCCGCCGGGCGTCGCGGACCGGAACCCGGGATCGCCGAACGCCATCGCGGCGAACGACCGCATCGTCACGCCGTCGACGTCCTTGCCCGGGTCGATCGCCTCGAACGCGGCCCGCTCGTCGATCTGTGCCGGCACCGGGTGCTGCAGCAGGATCCCGTGCACCTCGGGGTCCTGGGACAGCTTGGTCACCTCGGCGACCAACTCCTCGGTCGTCGTCTCCGCGGGCAGTACGACGCTCCGCGACGCGATCCCGGCCTTCTTCGACCGGTTCTGCTTCATCCGCACGTACGTCGCCGACGCGGCGTCGTCCCCCACCAGTACGGTCGCCAGACACGGCTGCACGCCCGTCCGCTCCCGCAGTTCGCGGGCTCGCTCGGCCGCCTTCGCCACCATCTCGGCGGCGAGGTGGGTCCCGATCATCAGTTCAGCGGTCATGGCGCGCTCCTTCGGGCGTCGACTACAGGTCAGATGCCCAGGCGCGCGGCGCAGCCGGATCTCCGGCAGACCGTTCCCCGGTGGTCTTCCACCTCAACGCCAGTCGCGGTCCATCGCTCAGGATACCGAGTCGGTCACCCGGCTGATGAAGGTGTCGGCAACGCCGTCGCCGATGCGTGGGTGGGTCTTGGAGTGCGGGAGCCGGATGTCACGGATCTCCTCGGCCTGCGTGACCAGGTGGTTGATCTGGTCCCGGCCGGTGGCGACGTCCGAGCTGTTGCCTTCGGCGCCGGCTTCGAGGACGCGAAGGGCCTGGCGCAGCGCCTGACCCCAGTAGAAGGCCGCGTCGAGCCAGGCATCCGCCTCGTCGGCGAACGCCGGGTCGATCACGCCCTGGCGAATCTGACCCGGAGCGTTCTCGATCGCTTCGAGGTACGGCTCGAGGTCCGCGATCGCGCCGGCCAGGTCACCCGCATCCCAGGTCCGCCAGAACGCGGCGGTCTTCGCGGTCAGCGCCGGGGCGTTCGCGAGATGAAGCTTCCCGTCGTAGGTGGTGAGGTCGGCGAAGATCTCGAGCGCCGCGATCGTCTCGGCGTCTCCCCCGGCCGTTTCCGCGATCGCGCGGTGCCAGGACGCCTGCTCGTCGTACGTCGCCGGGTTCCAGCCGAACTCCGCGAACGAGTAGAGGGCGAGCTTGCTGGCCCCGGCCTGGTTCATCGGGTTCGAGATCACGCCGACGACGTGGTCCGCGAGGCCCGGCTCGCGGCCGCTGTACGCCGCGAGCAGGATCCGCCCGGCCGCGTAATCGTTGACCGGGTAGTTGTCCCAGATCAGGATGTCGTGCCCGAACACCGCCTTCGCCTCAGCCGCCTGGGCGCTGGTGATCGCCTCCGGTACGACGCCGATACCGGTCCAGTGCACGACCACCGCACCGTCCATCTGCTCTCGCAGCGCCTGCTTGTACGGCGTCTCGTCGACGTTGTAGTACTCGGTCGGGACCATCTGCAGCGGCGCGAGGTCCGCCTTGGTCTCGACCCACTCGCGCTGGATCCGGTTCAGCAGCTCGCTCTGCGCGAGCCCTGCCCCACCGCCGCCGGGGGCGTACCTCTCCTCGTCGTCGGCGCTGTGCCATGTCTCGTACTCGATGTCGTCCAGGGCCACGTTGAACGCCCGCGCACCCAGCGCGTACAGCGCCTCGAACTTCGCGATCAACGCCCGGAAGTCGGCGTCGTCGGTGTAGCGCATCGACAGGCCCGGCGAGAGCGCGAAGGTGAAGTCGACCTTGTTCCGCCGGGCGCGATCGATCAGCTCGCCGAGCTCGGCCAGCTTGTCCGCCGGGTACGGGTCGCGCCACTGCTCGCGGTGGTACGGGTCGTCCTTCGGGGCGTACTCGTAGGTGTTCATCCGGTGCGCGCCGAGGTAGTCCAGGTGATCGAGCCGGTCCGCGTGCGACCACGGCGTACCGTAGAAGCCTTCGATCGACCCGCGGTACCGCATCGTCGGCCAGTCGCGGATCTCGACGCCGTCCACATGGTTGCCCTGGACAAGCTGTGCGAAGGTCTGCGCGGCGTAGTAGATGCCGCGGGCATCGACCCCGTCGAGCACGACCTGCTGAGCGCCGACGGCCACGACGTACCCCTCGGCCGGCAGCAAACCGGCCGGCGCGACACCGAGCTGCTCGAGCGTGCTCGCGCTCCCGCCGAGCCAGACAGTCACCTCCGCCGGCCCGTCGGAGATGGTGCGTACGCCGGCCTTCGTGAGCGTTTCGCGGACGACGCGCTCGGCGTCGGCATCGGTGGCCGGGCCGTGCACCAGCGCGACGGTGTCACCGAGATCGAACCCGTCATCGCGGCGGGTGGTCTGCTGAGGCTCAGGTGTCATGACTGCTCCTAGAGAAGCCCTGCATGATCGAGGGCGAGATAGGCCGCGTCGATCCCCGTCATCGCGCCCGGTGTCCGGAGTTCCGCGCGGAAAGCATCCACAGTCAGCTCGACCGGGACGCAGTCCTCGGTCTCGTCCAGTGCCTGCTTCCCGTCCGGACGGCAGCCGCGGGCGATCGCGACGTATTTGCGAGAGGTCGAGGACGCCGACGACCACTGCCAGCCGACCAGGTCGAGCGACTCGCAGGTGTACCCGGTCTCTTCCTCGAGCTCCCGGGCGCCGGCCAGCGCCGGGTCCTCCCCCGGCTCGACCAGTCCGCCGGGCAGGTTCGTGACGATCCGGTCGGGTCCCGCGCGGAACATCCGGATGGTGACGATGCGGCCGTCGGAGGTCAGCGGCAGCACGGTGATGCCCGAGGTGATCCCGTCCGCCGACTTCGGGCCGAACACGTCCCACTCGACCTCGCGCCCGTCCGGCATCCGGTAGCGCCGCAGGTTCACCGTCAGGAACCGGTGAAACCCCGGCTCTTCTCCCAGCAACTCCCACGGCTGCGGGTCACCGGGACGAGACAGCGCAGCCGCCACGGAGTCCGCGGCGGCTGCGCCATCGATCTGCTTGCTCACAGCGGCCGGTTGTCGCCGCCGGGCTCCTCCGGTGGAGCGACGGGTGCGTCGTCATCCGGCGGGGCGACCGGTGCCTCGTCGGCCGCGGCCGTCGTGGTCTCCCCGGCCACCGGGGCGTCCTCGGTCGGCTTGGCCGGCTCGGAGTCCGGGCGGGACTCGGACAGGATGCGCTCGAGGGTCTCCACGGAGATCCGCTTGAACTTGCGCACCTGCGTCCGGGTCCGGTCCAGAACGGCGACCTCGATCTGGTCCGAGGTCAGCTGCCGGACCTCGCCGCTGTCGTGGCCGAGCGCATCCACGGCCAGCCGCAGCGCCCCGGCCAGCGAGATGCCCTCCTTGAAGTGCTCGCCGACATAGTCCGCGACCGTCTCGGCCGGCCCGCCCATCACGGCGTACCCGCGGACGTCCGCGATCGAGCCGTCGTAGGTGAGCCGGTAGATCTGGTCCTCGGCCGCGCTGGCGCCGATCTCGGCGACCAGGATCTCCACCTCGAGCGGCTTCTCACCGCCGGAGGAGAAGATCGCGCCGAGGGTCTGCGCGTACGCGTTGGCCAGCGCCCGGCCGGTGACGTCGCGCCGGTCGTAGGAGTACCCCCGCATGTCGGCCAGCCGGACGCCGGCGATCCGCAGGTTCTCGAACTCGTTGTACCGGCCGACGGCGGCGAACGCCATCCGGTCGTAGATCTCGGCGACCTTGTGCAACGCGGGCGAGCGGTTCTCCGCGACGAACAGGATGCCGTCGGCGTACTGCAGCGCGATCGCGCTGCGGCCCTTGCTGATGCCCTTGCGGGCGAAGTCGGCCCGGTCCCGCATCAACTGCTCGGGCGAGACGTAGAACGGAACGCTCATCGAAGGTGTCGTCCTCTATGTGTCAGTCGATCGGGATCAGGTCAATGACGCCGTGGCGGGGCCGTCGGGACGCCGGTGCCGCGCGGCCCAGGCCGCGTCCACGATCGCGGCGACCTCGTCCTCCGGCAGCCGCTGGTAGCCGTCCGAGGTGACCACACCGACCACCGGGAAGATCCGCCGCAGCATGTCCGGACCGCCGGTCGCCGAGTCGTCGTCGGCGGCGTCGATCAGGGACTGGATCACGGCCGTGACGCAGTCCGTCACGGACGCGTCCTCGTGGTAGAGCTTCTTCAGCGCACCACGGGCGAACACCGACCCCGAGCCGACACTGTGGAAGTGGGTCTCCTCGTACCGCCCGCCGGTCGGGTCGTAGGAGAAGATCCGGCCACCCTTGAGGTCCGGGTCGTAGCCCGCGAACAGCGGCACCACGGCCAGGCCCTGCAACGCCATCGCCAGGTTGCCCCGGATCAGCGCGCTCAGCCGGTTGGCCTTGCCGTCCAGGCTCAGCGTCGCGCCCTCGAGCTTCTCGTAGTGCTCGAGTTCGACCTGGAACAGCCGGACCATCTCGATCCCGAAACCGGCCGTGCCCGCGAACGCGACCGCGGAATACTCGTCGGCGGGGAACACCTTCTCGATGTCACGCTGGGCGATCACGTTGCCCATCGTGGCGCGCCGGTCGCCCGCCATCACGACGCCACCGGGGAAGGTGGCCGCGACGATCGTCGTACCGTGCGGGACCTCGGAGGAAAAGTCGGCCTGCCCCAGGCTGCGCCGTCCGGGCAACAGGTCGGGCGCGTGCCCGGCCAGGAAGTCCATGAACGACGAGCCGCCTGGGGTCAGGAAGGCTTCCGGCAGCCGGCCGGAGGCATCGAAAGTCATCGAGCGGTTCACTCCCCACCCTTTTGCACGAATCCGCGGACGAACTCCTCGGCGTTCTCCTCGAGCACCTCGTCGATCTCGTCGAGGATCGAGTCGACGTCCTCGTCGAGCCGCTCCTTGCGCTCCTGGACGTCTTCCGACGCCTCGACCTGCTCGACCTCTTCCTCGGTCGACGAACGCTTCGGCTGCTTGTGTTGCTGACCGCCGTCCTTCGCCATGGCACACACCTCCTAGAACCGCAGTGGAAGAGACGCCCAACCGACTCTTCCGTTGCTGTACTAGCGACCCTACCCGGCGGCACCCCCAGTGATGGTGCGAACCAGGTCACTCGCGGTGTCGCACTGGTCAAGAAGTGCCCCGACATGCGCTTTCGTGCCGCGCAGCGGGTCCAGGGTCGGGATCCGCTGCAGCGACTCCTTGCCCGGCAGATCGAAGATCACCGAGTCCCAGGAGGCGGCCGCCACCTGCGGCGCGTACTGCTGCATGCAGCGGCCGCGGAAGTATGCCCGGGTGTCGGTCGGCGGGTGCGAGACCGCCATCCGGATCTCCTCGTCGGTGACGAGGCGCAGCATCCGGCCGGCCTTCACCAATTTGTAGTAAAGACCCTTGTCCGGGCGCAGGTCGGCGTACTGCAGATCGACCAGGTGGAGCTTGGAGTCGTCCCAGTCCAGGCCGTCGCGGTCACGGTACGACTGGAGCAGTTTGTACTTCGCGACCCAGTCGAGCTGGTCCGACAGCTTCATCGGGTCGATGGCGAGCTGGTCGAGCACCTGCTCCCAGCGGTGCAGCACGTCCTTGGTCTGCCGGTCCGCGTCGTCGCCGTACTTGTCCTCGACGTACTTGCGGGCCTGCTCCAGGTACTCCGTCTGCAACTGGACCGCGGTCAGCTTGCGACCGTCCTTGAGCGTCATCAGATGCGTGCAGGTCGGGTCGTGGCTGACCTCGTGCAGCGCGGTGACCGGGCGGTCCACGCCCAGGTCGTCGGTCAGCCAGCCGTCCTCGATCATCGCCAGCACGAGCGACGTCGTACCGACCTTCAGGTACGTCGAGATCTCGGAGAGGTTCGCGTCGCCGATGATCACGTGCAGGCGGCGGTAGCGGTCCGGATTCGCGTGCGGCTCGTCACGGGTATTGATGATCGGGCGTTTCAGGGTCGTCTCCAGCCCGACCTCGACCTCGAAGTAGTCGGCCCGCTGGCTGATCTGGAAACCGTGCTGGGTGCCGTCCTGGCCGATGCCGACCCGGCCGGCGCCGGTGACCACCTGACGGCTCACGAAGAACGGCGTCAGGTGCCGCACGATCGACGCGAACGGGGTCGAGCGGCGCATCAGGTAGTTCTCGTGCGAGCCGTACGACGCGCCCTTGTTGTCGGTGTTGTTCTTGTACAGGTTCAGCTGTGGGGCGCCGGGGATCTGGCGGGCCTGCCGGGCGCCTTCCATGATCACCAGCTCGCCGGCCTTGTCCCAGACCACGGCGTCGCGCGGATTCGTCGTCTCCGGCGCGGAATACTCCGGGTGGGCGTGGTCGACGTACAGCCGGGCGCCGTTGGTGAGGATCACGTTCGCCAGGCCGGTCTCCTCGTCGGTGAGCTGGCTGGAATCGGCCACCTCCCGGCTGAGGTCGAAGCCGCGCGCGTCCCGCAGCGGGTGCTCCTCGTCGAAGTCCCACCGGGTCTTGCGCGCGAGCGGCTGCGTCTGGGCGTAGCCGTTCACCACCTGGCTCGAGGTCAGCATCGGGTTCGCCCCGGGCTGGCCTGGAACCGAGATGCCGAACTCGGTCTCGGTCCCCATGATCCGCCGAACACTCATGCGAACGAGCCTACGCGGTACGCGCCACTAAAGGTGTTGCTGTGTCCACAGGGTTACGTGTGAAACTTCCGGCGTGGACGAAATGGTGGCGATCCTGGACGAGGACAACGTGGTTATCGGATCGCAGCCGCGATCGGTCATGCGCCGCGACAACCTGCGACACTCGGCCACCGGAGTGGTCGTCCGGAATCCGGCCGGTGACATCTACGTGCACCGCCGTACGCCGACCAAGGACGTCTACCCGGGCCGGTACGACTTCGCGGCCGGCGGGGTCGTCGCGGCCGGAGAGAACCCGTACGACGCCGTTGTCCGGGAGCTGGCCGAGGAGCTGGGGATCTCCGGTGTAGAGCTGACTGCTCTGCCGGAGGGGGACTACGCCGACGACAACACGACGTACCACGCGTACCTGTATACGTGTGTCTGGGACGGCCCGGTGAAGCACCAGCCGGAAGAGGTCGAGTGGGGCGCCTGGATGTCCCCGGCCGAGCTCGTCGCGCGACTGGACGACCCGTCCTGGTCCTTCATGCCCGACGCGATCGGACTGCTGGGAGCCTGGGTCCGGAGCCTGGTGTGACCATCATCGAGGGCTGGGACAGCCACGCCTGGATCGACGGTCCCTGGATCCACCGCACACCCCGACGCGCTGGGGTCCGTCCCCGGCTGCTGGCCGAGGCCACGCTGCTCCCCTGGCTCGCTCCACAGCTCCCACTGCCCGTCCCCGTCCCCGAGCCGACAGAGGACGGCGTACGGCATCTGATGCTGCCTGGTTCCCCTCTGCAGGACGGCGCTACGGCGATGGGCCGCGAGCTCGGCGCTTTCATCAAGGCTCTGCACGCCGTGGACCCGGCCGACGCGGTTGCGCACGGCGCCCTGGATGCGGCGACCGCCGACCAGGAGAAGACGGCCTTTCTCGAGGAGTGCCGTGCTCAGGTGGTGCCGCTACTGCCGGCCGAGGTACGGACCAAGGCCAACGAGCTGCTGGACCGGGTCGCATGCGTGCGAACTGCGCTGATCCACTGCGACCTCGGTCCCGACCACATCCTGGTGACGCAAGGCCGGATCACCGGGATCATCGACTGGACGGACGCAGTGATCGGCGACCCGGCGCTCGACCTGGCGTGGGCGCTCATCGACGCTCCGCCCGCCATCGCCAAGGGTGTGGCGGAGGCCTACGAACCGACCCCTGAGCTGCGCGAACGCGCCCTCGACTGGTGCAGACTGGCCCCCTGGTACGGCGTCCACCGCGGCCTGCTGCTGGACATCCCCGACGACGTAGAACGCGGACTGAGCGACATTCCGGCCAGGCTCTGAGCTCCGTCAGCGATAGTTGCGGCGACCCAGGGCGCGGGCGAGGTTGATCATGACCAGGCCGGCCCACCCGATGACGACGCCGAACGGCCCGATCATGCCCGCGGCGATCGCGGTGATCGGGATGGCGGCGACGACCGAGATGATCGCGAGCGCCAGGCCACCCGGGTCCTGTTCACGGCTCGGATGCCGCGGACGGGCCGGCTCCGGCAGTCCGGCCCGGCGCTGGACGTCCCGCGCGTCGAGCTTCTCCAGGAAGCTGTCGATGATCTCAGCCTCGTACTCCGGCCCCAGCTCCTGCCGCGCGGCCACCGCCGCCCGCAGGTCCTTCCGCACCTCATCCGTCGCCATATCAGCAAGCTAAGCCCGCCCCCACGCCCCAGTAATCAGGGGAAACCCCGGTCACACCCTTCAGGTGGACCTGAGTCCACTTGCGCGGTGTGCGATCGCGGCGGCCTCGATCCGGTTGGCCACGCCGAGCTTCTGCAGGATGTGCGACACATGGACGCCGACCGTCCGGACGCTGATCACCAGCGCCGCCGCGATCTCACGGTCGGTACAGCCGCGGGCCAGGAGTAGCAACACCTCGGCCTCGCGTGGGGTGAGGCCGAGATCAAGACCCTCGGCGGGTTCAGCCTCGGCAGGCGGCGTCGAGAGCCGCAGGTGGGCGACTTCGGCGAGCAGCTCGAGCTCTCGCCGCAGCGGCTCCGCACCGATCCGGACCGCAACGTCGTACGCTGCACGGGCCGGAGTGCTCGCCTCCGTCCGGGATGCACCGGCCATGACCAAGGCCTCGGCCTGGCGCCAGTGGCTGTAGGCAGCGAGCGGTGCACGGTCCAGCTCTTCGCAGAGGTCTGCGGCGTCGGCCCACAGCTCAGGACTGGCGCGGCCCCGGGCGCGCTCGTACTCGGCCTCGGCCAGCGCCAGCCAGGCATTGCTGGTCGGCGTCACCAATGCGGCGTTCTTAGCGGCGCGACGGGCGACTGCGATCAGTTGGTCCGCGCGGTCGAGCGCGTGCCGCTCGGCGTCGGCGCCACGTCGGGTCCTGGCCAACGCGGCAAGCTCTGCCTGCGCCCGCAGTCCTTTGGCACAGAACCACACGCGAAGCTGGGGGCCCTCGATCGAGCCCACCCCTTCCAGTGCGGCGCTCACGTGGTCCGCGGCAGCGGCCCACCGTCGCTCCCACACCGCGAGTTCGGCCAAGTACACGTCATAGATGCCCAGCCCGCGGTCCGGACGGAGTGTCTCGAGCGCGGCGTCGAGGTGCTCCCGGGCGGACTCGAAGTCGCCCCTGCCGACCTCGAGATCGGCTCGGAGCATCAGCAGCATGTACGGGTAGCTCGCCGCCATCGACCGCAACGTGGCGGTGCTCAGTGCGTCAGCCTCGTCCCACTCACCCAGGGCGAACAGCGCCTCGATCAGATTCGAGACGAGTACGGCGCTGTCGACGCCGTACCGGTGGATCGCCTCCAGGCCTTGCCGGCCGACCTGGACGGTCTCCCGTAGCCGACCCAGCATCATCAGGGCATCGGTCAGATTGACGTACACCCGCTCCAGCCCGATCCGGTCGCCGATCTCCTCGGCCAGTCGCAGCGCCTCGCCGAGATCGGCCAGGCCCGCCTCAGCCCTGCCCAGATAGACGAGGTCGGCACCACGGACGGTCAGGGCTCGAACCATAGCCTCGCCGGCACTGGCAGCACGGGCGAGCGCCAATGCCTGCTCTGCCAGCGCTGCGGACTCGGTATGGCGCCAGGCGACCATCAGGCCGCCGGCGAGCGAGGCGAGCACGTACGCCCGATCCGCCAACGGCTCGGGCGGCACGAGTTCGACCGCCCGCTCCAGCGCGGCGAGTCCGGACCCGTCACTGCCGATCTGGTGGAGGTATTCACCCAGGTCCACCTGCAGCAGCGCCGCACGCCGCCGATCGCGGACTCCGACCAGGTCGATCGCGCGCCGGGCGAGCTCGACCGCCCTCGGCGCTTCGCCGGTCTCGCTGGCGAGCTGGGCGGCCCAGGAGAAGATGCTCCCCAGATCGGCTCCGGCAAGCTCGGACGCGTTCGCAACCGCCGGCCACAGCGAGATCGCCCGCTCCAGTTGAGCCAGAGCCTCGGCGAGACCAGCGACGGCCACGGCCTCGCGGGCAGCGGCGACCGACGCCGCCAGGGCCTCCGCATTGCGCCCCGCGGCGGCCCAGTGCGGCGCCAACTCGGCAGGCCCTGCTGCTGCACTGCGTGCGAGCTCAGCTGCGAGGTGTTCGTGGATCTCCTCGCGCTCGCCGGGCAGCAGGGTCGCGTACACCGCCTCCGCCAGCAGTGCATGCCGGAATCGGAAGCTGCTGGTAGTCGGCTCGGCGACCAGTACGCCGTACTCGACCGCCTGCCGCAGTGCTGCGCGGACGTCTTGCTCCGGCATCACCGCGACCGCTCGCAGTAGCGAGTATCCGACCTCCCGGCCGGCGGCCGAGGCAATCCGGATCACTATCCGGGCCTGCTGATCGAGCCGATTGACCCGTTGCAGCAGGAGTTCACGCAACCCGCGCGGCAAACCGTCGTCGCCGGCCGCGGCGATCAGTTCCTGCGCGAAGAACGGGTTGCCCTCGGACCGGTCCACGATCGCATCGGCCTCGGCGGCCGTCCGTGGCCGAACGTCGTACGCCGCGACCAGTGCGACCAGGTCCTCGCGGTCGAGCGGCCCGAGGTCCACGAGCAGCGCCGATCCAGAACGCCGTACTCCGTTGGCGAGCCGGAGCATGCGCTCGGCCGACGACGGCTCGTCCGCCCGGTACGTCGCGACCAGCAGCGCCGGCCGGTCGTGGAGGTACTGCGCGAGGTACACGACGAGATCCAGCGTGGACAGGTCCGCCCAGTGCAGGTCTTCGAGGACGAGCAGCACCGGCGCGGTCTCCGCCCGGCCCGTGAGCAAAGCCAGGGTGTTCTCGAACACCCGGAACTGCTGGCCGTCCGCCCGTGGGAGGTCGCCGACCGGGCGCAGAGCCTGCGCGAACGGCTGGTACGGCAACTCCGTGCCGACCAGGTCGATCGAACGGCCCAGCAGAACCTCGAACCCGGCCTCACGGGCGCGGGCGGACAGTTCGGACGTCAGCCGGGTCTTCCCGATGCCGGCTTCTCCCGCGATCAGTACGCTCCCGCCACGGCCGGCCCGGGCGGCGTCCAGCACGCCTTCGAGCGCCTCGAGTTCACGGGCGCGCCCGACGAATACGTCGCTCGCGCGAGCCTTCATCTGGTCAGTATCACGCTCCTGTCTCCGGCACGGAACGTGTTCGTACGCACCCCGTTCGCCTCCGGCTACGTATCTCGCCCCTTCGGGATACGTAGCCCGTTCCCGATGCCGGCCGTGGCGCCGCGCGGTGACGATCGAGTCGACCGACCGAGCCGAGGAGGGGCCATGACAGCAGTCATCGAGCAGCCGACGATCCACACCGTGCGGGGCGGTGGCGGTCTGCGCCTGCAAGTGCGCGAATGGGGCCGGATGGACGGGCCACCGATCGTGTTCGTCCACGGCCTGTCACAGAGCCATCTGTGCTGGTGGAAGCAGTACGAGAGCTCGCTGGCCGCAGAGTTGCGGCTCGTCGCGTTCGACCTGCGTGGCCATGGCATGTCGGAAGCACCCCTGGAGCCGGAGCACTACACCGACGCCGGTCTGTGGGCCGACGACCTCGCCGCGGTCATCAAACAGTTGCACCTCGACCGGCCGGTAGTGGTCGGTTGGTCGTACGGCGCATTCGTCATCTGCGACTACCTGCGGGCGTACGGCGATGACCGGATCGGCGGGATCGACTTCGTCGGCGGCACGGTTCGGCTCGGTCCGGCGGCGTTCGGCACACTGATCGGACCTGGCTTCCTGGACAACTTCCCCGATCTGATCGCCGACGATCTGCCGGCCAACATCCGCGGCGCACGCGGTCTGATCAAGGCCTTCCCGGCCACCCCGTTCGCAGCCGACGACCTGGAGTTGCTGCTGGCCGCGAGCATGACTGTCCCGGCACGGATCCGGGCCAACCTGGCGGCTCGCGAGATCGACGAGGACGACGTACTGCGGACCCTTACGGTGCCGCTGCTGGTCACCCACGGCCGGGCCGACACAGTGGTGCTCCCCGCGATGGCCGAGCACGTGCTGGCGATCTGCCCGACCGCCGAGGCCGCCTGGTACGACGGAGTCGGCCACACCGTGCACCTGGAGCAACCCGGCCACTTCAACCGTGAACTGGCCGAGCTGAGCCGCCGGGTCGCCGGATAGCTCGTGGAACGCCGAACGGCCGCCGGTCAGCCAAGAGCTGACGCGGCGGCCGTTGGCCGGACTTCGTTACAGGTACTGACCCGTGTTCGTGGCCGTGTCGATGGAGCGGCCGGGCTCGGTGCCTTGCTTGCCGGAGATGAGGGTACGGATGTAGACGATCCGTTCGCCCTTCTTTCCGGAGATGCGGGCCCAGTCGTCCGGGTTGGTGGTGTTCGGGAGGTCTTCGTTCTCCTTGAACTCGTCCACGCACGCCTGCAGCAGGTGCTGCACCCGCAGACCCTTCTGGTTCTCGTCCAGGTAGGCCTTGATCGCCATCTTCTTGGCCCGGTCGACGATGTTCTGGATCATCGCGCCCGAGTTGAAGTCCTTGAAGTACAGGACTTCCTTGTCGCCGTTGGCGTAGGTGACCTCGAGGAACCGGTTCTCGTCGGCCTCGGTGTACATCCGCTCGACCGTGCGCTGGATCATCCCGTTCACGCACTCGGCCTTGTCGCCACCGAACTCACTCAGGTCATCGGTGTGCAGCGGCAGGGTGGTGGTCAGGTACTTCGAGAAGATGTCCCGGGCCGCCTCGGCGTCGGGCCGCTCGATCTTGATCTTCACGTCCAGCCGGCCGGGTCGCAGGATCGCCGGGTCGATCATGTCCTCACGGTTCGAGGCACCGATGACCAGGACGTTCTCGAGTCCCTCGACACCGTCGATCTCGCTCAGCAGCTGCGGGACGATGGTGTTCTCCACATCGGAGGAGACACCGCTTCCGCGCGTACGGAACAGCGAGTCCATCTCGTCGAAGAACACGATCACCGGCATGCCCTCGGATGCCTTCTCGCGAGCGCGCTGGAAGACCAGGCGGATGTGCCGCTCGGTCTCGCCGACGTACTTGTTCAGCAGTTCGGGACCCTTGATGTTCAGGAAGAACGACTTCTGTCCGTCGACCCCGGTCCGCTCGGCGACCTTCTTGGCCAGCGAGTTGGCCACCGCCTTCGCGATCAGCGTCTTGCCACAGCCCGGCGGGCCGTACAGCAGGACGCCCTTCGGCGGCTTGAGCTCGTGCTCGAGGAACAGGTCCTTGTGCAGGTACGGCAGCTCGACCGCGTCCCGGATCTGCTCGATCTGGCCGGACAGGCCACCGATCTGGGTGTAGTCGATGTCCGGCACCTCTTCGAGGATCAGCTCCTCGACCTCGGACTTCGGGATCTTCTCGTAGACGTATCCGGAGCGCGCCTCCAGCAACAGCGAGTCACCGGCCCGCAGAGGGATGTCGAGCAGCGGCGAGGCGAGCCGGACGACCCGTTCCTCGTCGGCCTGCGCGATCACCAGCGCCCGCTCGCCGTCGGCGAGCAGCTCCTTCAGCATCACCACGTCGCCGACGACCTCGAAATCGCAGGCCTCGACCACGTTGAGCGCCTCGTTCAGCATCAGCTCCTGGCCGAGCTTGAGCGCGTCCAGGTCGACCGAGGGACTGGCCGCCACCCGGAGCTTGCGGCCCCCGGTGAACACGTCCAGCGTGTCGTCTTCGTTCCGTCCGAGGAAGGTGCCGAATCCGGACGGCGGTTGGGCCAGGCGGTCGACTTCCTCCTTCAGGGCGATGATCTTCTCTCGCGCCTCCCGCAGCGTGTCGGCCAGCCGCTCGTTCTGAGCGGTGACACTCGCCAAGGAGGCCTGGGTTTCGGACAGTCTGCTCTCGAGCGACCGGCTGTCAGCCGGGTGCTCGAGCAGCCGACGTCGCAACGCCGCGACTTCGGCTTCCAGGTACCGGACCTGGTTACGCAGCTCTGCCGCGGTAGGACTCTCGTCTCCAGCCACGATCATCACCTCACCATGTGGGGCTCGACCCTATGGACCTTACCCAGAAAACCTCACCGAGCAAGCTGAATCCCATCACGTGTCGGTTGCGGATGAATCCGTTGCTCCCGGCATGTCTTCGGACTTTTCGGCGCGACGAGGCCCCAGGTAATCGTCGCCGTACGCACCTGGCGCGGGCCGGCGCTTCTTGCGGGGTGCCTGCACCCCGTGCGCCATCCGTCGCGCCGTGACCAGAAACGCGGTATGACCCTGCATCCGATGGCCCGGCCGCACTGCCAGGCCCTCTACATGCCAGTCTCGCACGAGCGACTCCCAGGCGCGCGGCTCGGTGAACTCGCCGTGTGCCCTCAGCGTCTCCACAAAGCGGCTCAGCTGCGTCGTAGTGGCGACGTAGGCACAGAACACCCCACCGGGCGAAAGTGCCTCAGCGACGGCGTCAACGCACTCCCAGGGCGCGAGCATGTCGAGTACGACGCGGTCCACGTCCTGCTCGTTCAGCTTCTCGACGAGGTCGCCCACCTCGAGCCGCCAGGCCGGGTGCTCGCCGCCGAAGAAACCAGTCACGTTCTTCCGCGCGACTTCGGCGAAATCTTCCCGGCGCTCGAACGAGACGACCTGCCCGTGCACCCCGACCGCCCGCAGCAGCGCGGTGGTCAGCGCACCGGAACCGGCGCCGGCCTCGACCACCTTCGCGCCCGGGAAGATGTCGGCCATCGTGACGATCTGCGCGGTGTCCTTCGGGTAGATCACCGCCGCGCCCCGGGGCATCGAAACCGAGTAGTCAGCCATCAGGGGTCGCAGGGCGAGGTACTCGACGCCGCCCTTGGACTTGATCACCACCGCGTCCGGCCCGTCGATCAGGTCGTCGTGCGCGATGCCGCCCTTGGTGGTGTGGAAGGTCTTCCCGCGCTCGAGCAACACCGAGTGCCGGCGGCCCTTGGAGTCCTGCAGGGTGATCCACTCCCCCGCCTGCAACGGGCCGTGGTGGACCCCGGAGAACGCCTGGTCAGGAAAGTCACGCAAGTCAGCCATAAGGCGCTCACCTTAACTTCGGGCCGCCCGTCGGCCGTAATTCAGCGGTTGCGGAAGGCTTGTTCTATGTCGGCGGTGGCTAGTACGCCGTAGACCGTGCCGGCGGCGTCCAGGACCAGGTACTCGGAGGCGGGGTGTTCGCGGACGGTGGCGAGGATCTCCTCGCCGGTGTCGTTGATGCCGATGATGTGGCCCGCACCGATGCGGGTCGCGACCTCGCTCACAGTGGTCCACGGGCGCTGGTTCGGCGCGACCGCGGCGACGGCCGACTCGGACACCAGCGCGTGCGGCTTGCCGTCACCGTCGATGACCACGACCGCCCCGGCCTGCGCCTCGCCGGCGAGCCGGACCGCTTCGGAGATCGGCGTACCGGAGTGGACCGCGATCGCGCGGCGGGCCATGGTGCGGACCTGTAGCGCGGGGAGTTTTCGGCGCAGCCGGGCCTGCATCAGCGACGCGGTGGAACCCATCCAGAGGAACCAGCCGACCAGCACCGCGATGACGAAGTCGATGATGCTCGGTTGCCGGTTCCAGATCTCTTCGATCAGGACGGGGGCCGCCAGCACCAGCATCGCGAGCACCCGGCCGGCCCAGGCGGCGACGATGGTGCCCTTGTGCATGTTGCCGGTGATCTTCCAGACCACTGCCCGCAGCACCCAGCCGCCGTCCAGCGGCAGGCCGGGGAGCAGGTTGGTGACGCCGACGATCAGGTTCGCGATCCCGAGCTCCCAGAGCGCGACGTACCCGACGCCCTCGTCGACCGCGCGGGAGCCGAGGTAGGCGAGCCCGCCGACCACCAGCGACGCGAGCGGGCCGACCACCGAGACGGCGAATTCCTCGAGCGGTGACTTCCGCTCGCCCTCGATGTGCGTGCCGGCCGCGAAGAACCCGAGGTTGATCTCGGAGACCGGGATGCCGAACCGCATCGCCATCAGCGCGTGGGCCAGCTCGTGGACCAGGATCGACAGCGTGAACGCCACCACGAACGCGAACGCCGCCAGGTAGCGCCAGCCGCCGAGGTCCGGGAACTGCTGGCCGATGATCGCGGCGAACCCGATCGCCAGCAGCATCGCCACCGGAAGCCAGGTGAACCGCATCGTGAGCCGGATCCCGCGGATACGACCAAGAACCCAGGTCCCCGGCGGTGGACCGGCGGGCTGGGCGGGGCTCTGAGGATCACGCGGTTCTGGCATCGACCCAACGCTACTTGCCCGGAGGTAACACCGTGCTACATACCCGCCTCAAACGCCCACGTTCAGCGTGGCGACGTACCCCTTGCTCGTGTCTCCGGTGACCGTCGCGAGCTGATGTACGCCGTCGTCGTCGCCGAACACGTTGTCGTTCTCCAGGGATGTCTGGGCCAGATTTTGCGCGCTGCCGTCGTACCCGTCGGTCGCGTAGACGGTGTCGCAGGCGTCCTTGGGCAGGGCGAGTTGCGAGGTGCGGGTGATCTTCCCGGCCGCGGTCGCCTCGTCCAGGCTCGCGTAGACCTCGAAGTGGATGTGCGGCCAGCGGCCCATGTACGCAGCCGGGAAAATCGTGGTGAACGTGACCTTTCCGGACCCATCCGCCGCCTGGACGCCGCGGAGATAGTTCTCATCGGTCGCGCCGTCCGAATACAGCGAGTACCGGCCCTCGGCGTCGCAGTGCCACAGATAGACGGCCGCGCCCGCCAGCGGCGTGTCCTTGTCGGCGTCCAGGACGGTGAGCTCGACGGTCAGCGGTACGCCGGTCGCCACCCCCGAGGCGGATCCGAAGGACTTGGTGATGTCGCTGCGGACGATGCCGGACTCGGTCAGGACGTTCGGCCCGTTCGATCCGTCACCCGGATAGGGACCGCCGGTCTCCTGCGGGATCTCGTCGAGGTCCGTCGTACCAGCGGTCGTGGAGGTGGTCGGCGTGCTGGAGGTGGCGGACGCCGTCGGCGAGCTCGACGTCGTGGTGGGATCGGCCGTGACCGAGTCGGTGTCGTCGGCCGAGCAGCCGGCCACCGCGGCCAGGCCGGCGCCGGCGAAGAGGCCGAGGAAACGGCGGCGGTGCAGCGTGCCCAGGTCGTACTCCAGGCCAAGGTCATGTTCACGAGGTGGCTTCGGTGGAGGCTTCATGCAACCAGCGTGACAACCGGAGCCGATGGTCTGCCGAAAGTCCGCTGGGAGTTCGCTGTGAAGGGTTTTCCACAGGTTCGGGTGGCGCGCACGCGAAGTGTCGGCGCAACGGCCTAGGGTTTCGGGTATGAGCGTTGTTGCAGCTGAAGTCGATGTGCATGGGCATCCGCGTGGGGCGTTGTCGCCGTCCCGGGCCGCGGACTTCATGAGCTGCCCGCTGAAGTATCGCTTCCGTGTCATCGATCGGCTGCCGGAGAAGCCCTCGCCCGCCGCGGTTCGCGGCACCGTGGTGCACGGCGTGCTGGAGCGTTTGTTCGACCTGCCGCGTGGTCAGCGGACGCTGGAGCACGCGGCCGAGATGCTCGAGCCGCAGTGGCAGCACGTGCTGGAGGAGGAGCCGGAGGTCGCCGAGCTGTTCGCCGAGGACGCGAGTGGCGAGGAGCTGGCGAAGTGGCTGGCCGAGGCGCACCAACTGCTCGGGAAGTACTTCACCCTCGAGGACCCGAACGCGCTCGAGCCGGCCGAGCGGGAGCTGTACGTAGAGACCGCACTGGAGTCGGGCCTGGTCCTGCGGGGGTACGTCGACCGCCTGGATGTCGCGCCGACCGGTGAGATCCGCGTGGTCGACTACAAGACCGGACGGTCGCCGTCGGAGTTCTTCGAGGCCAAGGCGCTGTTCCAGATGAAGTTCTACGCGCTCGTGCTCTGGCGGCTGCGCGGCGTGGTTCCCGCGATGCTGCAGCTCGTCTACCTCGGCAACGGCGAGATCGTCCGGTACGTGCCCGACGAGGCCGATCTCCGTGCCTGCGAACGCAAGGTCACCGCGTTGTGGACGGCAATCACCCGGGCGCTCGAGTCCGGCGACTGGCGGCCCAGCCCCGGCCCACTCTGCGACTGGTGCGACCACAAACCTCTGTGCCCGGCCTGGGGCGGCACACCCCCGCCACTTCCCACCCGCTCGGTCGAGGAGGTCGCGGCCGAATCCGCCGGGGTGGATCTGGTCGACGTCGACGGCTGAGGGCAGCCACCCGGCCGCGGAGGAACCCTGGGTGGATAGCGTTCGTCGCATGAGCGTGGGCGACACGGCTGCGGTGCGGGCTGTTGGAGTGTGGAAGCGGTACGGCGGCGGCCAGACACAGGTCGACGCACTCGCCGATGTGACTGCCGACGTCGGCAAGGGCCGGTTCACCGCGATCATGGGCCCGTCGGGGTCCGGCAAGTCGACCCTGCTGCACTGCCTGGCCGGGCTCGACAAGCCGACCGACGGGCAGGTCTTCCTCGGCGACGTCGACCTCACCCGGCTGCCCGAGAAGCAGCTCACGCACCTGCGCCGGGACCGGATCGGATTCGTGTTCCAGGCGTTCAACCTGGTCCCGACGCTGACAGCGCTGGAGAACATCACGCTTCCCGTCGACCTGGCCGGCCGCAAGCCCGACCAGGACTGGCTCACCACTGTGATCGACACGATCGGCCTGTCCGACCGCCTCGGCCACAAGCCGTCGGAGCTGTCCGGCGGCCAGCAGCAGCGGGTTGCGTGTGCCCGCGCGCTGATCTCCCGGCCAGACGTGGTGTTCGCCGACGAGCCGACCGGCAACCTCGACTCGCGCTCGTCGGCCGACGTACTCGGGTTCCTGCATCGCTCGGTCCGTGACTTCGGCCAGACCGTCGTGATGGTCACCCACGATCCGACCGCGGCGTCGTACGCCGACCGGGTCCTGTTCCTGGCCGACGGAAGGCTCCAGTCCGAGCTGCTCGACCCGACGGCCGAGACCGTACTCGACACCATGAAGCAGCTCGACCCGGCCGTGGCCGGCTGATGCTCAAGCTCGGTCTCCGCTCGGTCCTCGCGCACCGGCTCCGCTTCGTCCTGTGTACGGTCGCGGTCCTGCTCGGCGTCGCCTTCGCCGGCGGCGCGATGGTCTTCACCGACACGCTGTCCACCGCACTGAAGAAGAACTTCAGCATCAGTACGGCGGACATCACCGTGACACCGGCCAGCCCGATCGAGGCTGGCGCGAACCGGCCCGCGACCTTCCAGTCCGAGGTGGTCGAGCGGGTCGCCGCGGTACCCGGTGTCGCGAGTGCGAACCCGCAGCTCCTGGTCAGCGACGTACAGATCCTCAGCCCGGACGGGAAGCCGATCGAGACCTATGGCCTGACCAGCTTCGGCGCCGCGTGGACCCGGGATTCCCGCAACGCGCCGTTCAAAGTGGTCGACGGCGAACCGCCGTCAGGTGTGGCAGAGCTCGGCCTCGACCAGTCCACCGCGACCCGGGTGGGCTACGACCTCGGCGACCAGGTCCGGATCGTCACGCCGACCAGATCCGTCACCGCCAAGCTCACAGCGATCACCACGCCCGGTCTGTCCGGGGTCTCGGCCGGTGCCCCGCTGGTCACGTTCGACGCCACGACCGCCCAACTCCTCCTGCTCGGCAAACCGGGCTGGACCTCGATCAGCGTGGCCGTCGCCCCCGGATCCGACCCCGGCACCGTGCGCAAGGTGATCGCCCAGACCATCGGAGACTCGGTCAAGGTTCGCACCGCCCCGCAGGTCGCGGCGGACGGCGAGCACGACCTCGACAACACCTTCGGCGGCTTCAGCACCGTGCTGGTGATGTTCGCCGGCCTGGCGCTGTTCGTCGGCACGTTCCTGATCGTCAACACGTTCGCGATGGTCGTCGCGCAGCGATCCCGCGAACTGGCGATGCTCCGGGCGATCGGCGCCTCCCGCGGCCAGGTCACCGGCGCGGTCCTCGCCGAGGCGCTCGTCATCGGTGTCGTCGGCTCGACCCTCGGCCTGCTGATCGGCATCGGTGTGGCCGCGGGCATCCAGTTCTTCTACCAGCACCTCGACCTCCAGATCCCGACCGCGGCGCTGCAGATCAGCCCCGCCACCGTGATCGCGTGCTACGTGATCGGCGTCGGCGTGACGATCGCGGCGGCGTACCCGGCGGCTCGCCGGGCAGGGAAGCTTCCGCCGGTCGCGGCGATGCGCGACGACGTGGCGCTGCCGGAACGCTCGCTGCTCGTCCGTGTCCTGATCGGCGGGTTCCTGCTGCTGATGGCCTTGATGCTGGCCCTGATCGGCCTGAACGCCGGCGACCTCCCCGGCGCCGTCCTGATCGGGCTCGGCGCCGGGCTGACAGTCCTCGCCGTCGTGATGATCAGCCCGCTGATCAGCAGGTACGTCGTTCGCGCGCTGATGTGGCCGCTCGGTCGCAAGGCCGCGGTGACGCTCGGCCGACGCAACGCCGAGCGCAATCCGCGGCGGACGTCGGCCACGGCCTCCGCGCTGATGATCTCGGTCGCGCTGGTCAGCGGGCTGCTCGTCATCGCCGCGTCGGCCAAGGCGTCGATCAACCAGAACATCGCGGACGCCCTCGGCAGCTCCGAACTGGTCATCACCTCCAATGGTCCGGACAGCTTCAGCACGCAGGTCGCCGACCGGGTCGGGAAGGTTTCCGGCGTCAAGTCGGTCCACGAGGTCAGGCAGCAGGCGGGACAGGTCGGCGACACGGCGGTGCAGGTCAGCGGCGTCAGCGAGGGCACCCTCGACGGGCCGATCGTGACGAAGTTCGACGCCGGCTCGGCGGCCGTACTGCGTGACGGCCAGGCCGTCCTGCCCCGAAACCTGGCGAAGGCCCTCGGCCTGAGCGTGGGTAAAACGTTCGATCTCGCCATGACGACGGGCAAGCACCGCCTCACCGTCGGCGGCATCCTGGCCCCGAACCGCCAGCTGAACACGGTCGTCCTCTCGCTCCCGGCGTACGAGGCCGTCGGCGGCGCTCCGAGTGACACGGTCCTGTACGTCGAAGTTGCCCAAGGCACCGAAGTGGGGCCGGTCGGGGCCACGATCCTCGGGCAGCTGAAGGACTATCCGTCGATCCAGGTCCGCGATCAGCAGGGGTACGCGGCCGGCGCGCGCGGGCCGGTCAACGGCATCCTCGCCGCGCTCGGCATGCTGCTCGCGCTGGCGATCCTGATCGCGATCCTGGGCATCGTGAACACGCTCGCACTCGGCGTGGTCGAGCGGACCCGCGAGATCGGCCTGCTGCGGGCGATCGGGATGGATCGCCAGCAACTGAACCGGATGCTGCGGGTCGAGTCGATCGCGATCTCCCTGCTCGGAGCCCTGCTCGGGCTGGCGATCGGAGTGGCGTTCGGTGCGTCGATCCAGGCCGCGATGGTCGACAACGGGCTCAACGTCCGCGACATCCCCGTGCTTCAGCTGGTGATCGCAGTACTGGCCGCCGGCATCGTCGGCGTACTCGCTGCGGTCTGGCCGTCACGGCGCGCAGCCCGCCTGGACGTCCTGCGCGCGATCGCCTCGGAGTGACCGCGACCTACTGCCACGCAGTGTTTTCACGGGTAGCCTGCGGTTGTGCCGGGCACTGTGCAGTCGATCGAGCGGGCTGCGGCTGTGCTCCGACTGCTAGCCGCCGCGCCCGACGGACTTGGGGTCGCGGATCTCGGCAATGCACTGGGGCTGGCCAAGACGACCGTGCACGGCATTCTGCGCACGCTGCATCAGGTCGGCTTCGTCGAGCAGGACCACAGTGGCGCGCATTACCACCTGAGTGACGCCTTCGGCCGGCTCGGTGAGAGCTACCTCGATCCGAACGAGCTGCGCAGCCGGGCGATCAACTGGGCCGACTCCCTCGCCTCCCGCAGCGGCGAAGTGGTCCGCGTCGGCCGCCTGCTCGAAGGCAAGGTCGTGGTCGTCCACCACGTCTTCCGCCCGGACGACAGCGACCAGGACCTCGACGTCGGTACGACGCTCCCGCCGCACGCGACCGCTCTCGGCAAGGCCGTACTCGCGTTCGACACCAGCGGCGCCGCCCGCCCGCGCAAGCTGGAGGCGTTCACCACCCGGACGATCACAGACCCGGTCCGGCTGGCCGACGAGCTGGCCGCGGTGCGCGCCCGTGGCTGGGCCAGTGAGTTCGAGGAGCTCACTGTGGAGATTGCCGGTATCGCCGCGCCGATCCGCGGACTCGGCGGCCTGGTCGTCGGCGGGGTGGGACTGGTCGGCCGGATCGAACGGATCTGCGACAGCCGGCTGCGGCATCGCGGCGACCTGGTCACCATGGTTCGTGCCACCGCCGAGGCGATCGGCCGAGACCTGCGGGAGGACACCTGATGGTTCGACGGGGGTGGCTCGATGGCTGAGCAGTACGTGGCGGCCGTCGACCAGGGGACGAACTCGACACGATGCATCCTTTTCGATCGGCGCGGGCGACTGGTGTCGGTGGCCCAGCGTGAGCACCCGCAGCTGTTTCCGCGACCGGGTTGGGTCGAGCACGACGCCGGACAGATCTGGAACAACGTGACCCGGGTGGTCCCGGCGGCGATCCGGCAGATCGGCGCCGTGCCGTCCCAGATCGTTGCCATCGGCATCGCCAACCAGCGGGAGACCAGCCTGCTCTGGGACCGGTTCACCGGTCAGCCGATCGGGCACGCGGTGGTCTGGCAGGACACCCGGACGGACCGGCTCGTCACCGAGCTGGCCGAGGACGAGGGTCCGGACCGGTACGCCGACCTGTGCGGCCTGCCGTTGACGACGTACTTCTCCGCGCCGCGGATCCGGTGGATGCTCGACCACACGCCCGGTCTGCGACAGCGGGCCGAGCGCGGCGAGATCTACTTCGGCACCATGGAGAGCTGGCTGATCTGGAACTTCACCGGCGGCGCGTCCGGCGGACTGCACGTCACTGATGTGACGAATGCCAGCCGGACCATGCTGATGAACATCGAGACGCTCCAGTGGGACGACCGGCTGCTCGAGGCGTTCGACGTACCGCGCGCGATCCTGCCGGAGATCCGGCCGTCGTCCGGGGTCTTCGCGACCGCGACCGAGGTGCTGCCCGGCGTCCGGATCGGCGCGGCCCTGGGCGATCAGCAGGCCGCGCTGTTCGGGCAGACCTGCTTCAGCGCGGGCGAGGCGAAGTGCACGTACGGCACCGGCTCGTTCCTGTTGCTGCACACCGGGCAGGAGATCGTCCGGTCGAAGCACGGCATGCTCACCACGGTCGCGTACCAGATCGGTGACCAGCCGGCGTCGTACGCGCTGGAGGGGTCGATGGCGGTGACCGGCTCGCTGGTGCAGTGGTTCCGGGACGGGCTCGGGATGATCCACACCGCGGCCGAGATCGAGACGCTGGCCCGGACCGTCGAGGACAACGGTGGGGCGTACATCGTGCCGGCGTTCTCCGGCTTGTTCGCGCCGCATTGGCGCAGCGAGGCGCGTGGGGTGATCGCCGGGCTGACCGGCTACATCACCAAGGGACATCTGGCCCGGGCGGTGCTGGAGGCGACCGGGTTCCAGACGCTCGAGGTGGTCGACGCGATGAACGCCGACTCCGGGATCGCGCTGACGGCGTTGAAGGTCGACGGCGGGATGACGGCGAACAACCTACTGATGCAGTTCCTGGCCGATCTGCTCGACGTACGGGTGGTGCGCCCGATGGTGACCGAGACCGTTTCGCTCGGGGCGGCGTACGCGGCCGGTTTGGCGGTCGGCTACTGGCCCGATCTCGAAGGGCTGCGCAGCAACTGGCATCGCGCCGGGCAGTGGATTCCGCACATGGATCCGGCTCGCCGGGAGGCGGAGTACGCGAACTGGAAGGCCGCCGTGCAACGCACGTTCAACTGGATCCGCCCCGAGGACCAGGACCTCTAGCAAGCCTTTCGGCGAGCCTCGAAGAGCATCATCCGCGATGTTGCTGTCAAACGCTTGATATGCACCGGGGAGGGCTGCGTCAGCCGGCCCTCCCCATCGGCCTGGTCAGGCGGGCGACACGATGTCCGGGGCTTCGAGGCGGACCTTGTCGGCGGACTCGTCGTCGGGCTGGTCCTGGGAGTCGCGCTCGGACTGGACGCGGCGCAGGTAGAACGAGACCTCGCGCTCGATGGTTGCCTCGTCCCAGCCGAGGATCGGGGCGACCAGGCGGGCGGCGGCCTCGGCGGCGCCGACACCGCGGTCCCAGGCCTCGATCGAGATCCGGGTCCGGCGGGCCAGGATGTCGTCGAGGTGCCGGGCGCCTTCGGCCTTGGCGCCGTACACGATCTCGGCCTTCAGGTAGTCCTGGGTGCCGGGCAGCTGCTCGCCGAGCGACGGGTCCTCCTCGACAAGGGCGAGGACTTCGTCGACCAGGGCGCCGTACCGGTTGAGCAGGTGCTCGATCCGGGCCACGTGCAGGCCGGAGCGCTGCGCGATCAGGTGCCGCTGGTTCCACAGGGCCTGGTAGCCGTCGGCGCCGACCAGCGGGGTGGTCTTGGTGACCGACTGCGGTACCCGGCCGTCGAGTGCCGACGCGGCGGCGTCGATCGCGTCCTTGGCCATCACCCGGTACGTCGTGTACTTGCCGCCGGCAACGACCACGAGACCTGGCGCGGCGTGCGCGACCACGTGTTCGCGAGACAGCTTCGACGTACTCTCCGACTCGCCGGCGAGCAGCGGACGCAGCCCGGCGTACACGCCCTCGACGTCCTCGCGGGTCAGCGGCGTGGTGAGGATGGCGTTCACGTGGTCGAGCAGGTACTCGATGTCCTTGCTGGTCGCGGCCGGGTGGGCCTTGTCCAGGTGCCAGTCCGTGTCGGTGGTGCCGATCAGCCAGTGCCGGCCCCACGGGATGATGAACAGCACGGACTTCTCGGTCCGCAGGATCATCCCGGTGCTGGACTGGATCCGGTCCTTCGGGACGACGAGGTGAATGCCCTTCGAGGCGCGCACGTGGTACTGACCGCGCTCCCCCACCATCGCCTGGGTGTCGTCGGTCCACACGCCGGTCGCGTTCACGACCTGCTTGGCCCGGACCTCGAACTCACGGCCGCTCTCCAGGTCCTTCGCCTGCACCCCGGTGACCCGCTCACCTTGCCGCAGGAAGCCGGTGACCTTGACCCGGTTCGCGACCAGAGCGCCGTACGACGCCGCCGTCCGGGCGAGTTCCATCGTGTGCCGGGCGTCGTCGACCTGGGCGTCGTAGTACTGGATGGCGCCGACCAGGGCCGACTTCTTCAGGCTCGGCACCAGCCGCATCGCACCGCTGCGGGTCAGGTGCCGGTGGAGCGGCAGGCCGGCGCCGTGACCCGAACTGACGGCCATCCCGTCGTACAGTGCGACGCCGGCACCGGCATAGAACCGCTCCCACCAGCGGTGCTGGAGCGGGTACAGGAACGGCACCGGCTTGACCAGGTGCGGTGCCAGGCGTTGCAGCAGCAGCCCGCGCTCCTGCAACGCCTCGTGCACCAGCCGGAAGTCGAGCATCTCCAGGTAGCGCAGACCGCCGTGCATCAGCTTGCTGGACCGGCTGGAGGTGCCGCTGGCGAAGTCACGCGCCTCCAGCAGTCCGGTGGTCAGGCCCCGGGTCGCGGCGTCCAGGGCCGACCCGGTGCCGACCACCCCGCCACCGATCACCAGGACGTCCAGTTCCCGTCCGTCGGCCATCGCGTCGATCGCTTCGGCCCTCGCTTGCGGTGACAGAGCCACTACGCCCACTGTGCTGTTCCTTCCGATTCCGTTGCTTGTTACCGAGACAGCCAGGTCAGTCGACGTCGACCCAGTCGAGCGTCCGCTGGACCGCCTTCTGCCAGCCGGCGTACCCGGCTGCGCGCTGCTCGTCGTTCCACTGCGGCTCCCACCGCTTGTCCTCGTTCCAGTTCTGGACCAGCTCTTCCTTGTTCTTCCAGAAGCCGACCGCCAAGCCGGCCGCGTACGCCGCCCCGAGCGCCGTGGTCTCCGCGACGACCGGCTTGCTCACCGCCACGCCGAGGATGTCGGCCTGCATCTGCATGCAGAGCTCGTTGGCGGTGATGCCACCGTCCACCTTGAGCACGTCCAGCTTGACGCCGGAGTCCTTCTCCATCGCGTCCGAGACGTCCTTGCTCTGGTAGCAGATCGCTTCCAGTGTTGCTCGGGCCAGGTGGGCGTTGGTGTTGAACCGGGACAGTCCGACGATCGCACCGCGGGCGTCGGACCGCCAGTACGGCGCGAACAGACCGGAGAACGCGGGCACGAAGTACACGCCGCCGTTGTCCGCGACCTGCCGGGCCAGCGTCTCGGTCTCCGCCGCGCCGGAGATGATGCCGAGCTGGTCCCGCAGCCACTGCACCGCGGACCCGGTCACCGCGATGGAACCCTCCAGCGCGTAGACCGGCGCCTCGTCGCCGAACTTGTAGCACATCGTGCTGAGCAGTCCGGCCTTCGACCGGACCAGCTCGGTGCCCGTGTTCAGCAGCATGAAGTTACCGGTGCCGTAGGTGTTCTTCGCCTCGCCGGGGTTGAAGCAGACCTGCCCGACGGTCGCCGCCTGCTGGTCGCCCAGGTCACCGGTGAGCGGGATCACTCCGCCCAACGGGCCGTTCGCCAGCGTCTCGCCGTACTTGTTCGGGTCCGACGAGGGCCGGATCTCGGGCAGCATCTGCCGGGGGATGTTGAAGAACGAGATCAGCTCGTCGTCCCAATCGAGCGTCTCCAGATTCATCAGCATCGTGCGGCTGGCGTTCGTGACATCGGTGACGTGGACGCCGCCGTCGGTACCGCCGGTGAGGTTCCACAGCACCCAGGTGTCGGTGTTGCCGAACACGGCGTCACCGGCCTCGGCCGCTTCCCGGACGCCATCGACGTTCTCCAGGATCCACTGGATCTTGCCGCCGGAGAAGTACGTCGCCGGCGGGAGCCCGGCCTTCTGCCGGATCACGTCGCCCTTGCCCTCGCGCTCCAGCGCGGAGGCGATCCGGTCGGTCCGGGTGTCCTGCCAGACGATCGCGTTGTAGTACGGACGGCCGGTCCGCCGGTTCCAGACCACCGTCGTCTCTCGCTGGTTGGTGATGCCGACCGCGGCCAGGTCGCTCGCCTGCAGACCTTGCGCGTTCATCGCGGTCCGGATGACCGCGCTGGTCCGTTCCCAGATCTCCACCGGGTTGTGCTCGACCCAGCCGGCCTGCGGCAGGATCTGCTCGTGCTCCAGCTGGTGGATGCCCACCTCATTGCCGGAGTGGTCGAAGACCATGAAGCGGGTGCTCGTGGTGCCCTGGTCGACGGCACCGACGAAGTCAGCCATGGAAATTCCTCTCCTCACACTGCGCTGTCGTGCTGCGGATCATGCTGTCGTCTCCTCCTCGGGGATCCGGCCGGGCTCCTCGTCCGCTTCGCCGACCGGCAGGTGGCGGCCGACGAGGAGGTCGTAGAGCAGCGCTCCGATCAGCGCACCGATGATCGGTCCGACGATCGGGACCCAGAAGTAGGGATCACCGAACTGGTCTTTGAACGCTCCCCCGTAGCCGGTGAGGTAGGAGGCGAGCCGCGGGCCGAAGTCACGGGCCGGGTTGATCGCGTAGCCCGCCAGGGTGCCCCAGGCCATGCCGATGCCGACGACCAGCAGACCGATGATGAACGGGCCGAGGTTCGCCGCGGGCGCTACGTTGCGCAGGTCGACGATGGCCAGGATGACCATCATGAGAATCGCGGTGCCGATGATCTGGTCGAGGAAGCCGCCCCACATGCCGACTCCGAGCTCCGTGCTGCCGTTGCCCGGCAGGGTGGAGAACACGCCCTGACTCTTGATGGTCAGGCCGGGGTCGAACTTCTCCAGGACCTTGTCGTAGTTCCAGCGGACCACCATGGCCGCCGCGAACGCGCCGAGGAACTGCGCGCCGATGTACGGCAGCACCTTGCGCCAGGGGAATCCACGGAACGTCGCGAGCGCGATCGTCACCGCGGGGTTGATGTGGCCGCCGCTCAACCGAGCTGAGACGTACACACCCATGATCACGCCGATACCCCAGGCCCATGCGATCGAGTCGTGATCCCCGATGCCGCCGGCCACCACTTGGGCGACCACACCCACACCGAACAGGATCAGGATGAACGTTCCGGCGAACTCCGCGGAACACTCCCCCAGAAGGGTTCTTGCCTTGACCGCTTCGGTCGTAGCCATGCCGAACCTCCCTTCCACGCCGTGACGACCACGGCTGTCCGGAATCTAGGAGCGATCGCGAGGCGGCACAACGCTCGTCGTTCGACATTGTCGAACGCTCTCCTCCCGACCGGCCGCTGCGACACTCGGTAATCTCACCGCAGCGAACAGGTACCTCCCGGCCCGGCGATCACGGCCCGCAGGCCCGGCTCACCAGCACTGACGGGCAGCTCCGCCCCGAGCACCTCGAGTACGGCGCTCACCTCGGCCGGCCGTGGATGTGTGGCGCTGAACTCGACCAGCTCGACCATCGGTAGCCCGGACGCGGCGGGATGGCGGCTCGTGCCCCAGTCGATCAGGAAGGGCACGACACCGTCGTACGGCGAGGGCTGTGCGACGGTCAGCCGCCAGCTGAGCACGTCACCGGCGGGGGTCGTCCGGGACATCGACACGATCGACCCGAGGTCCGCGCCCGCCTGCCGCGCGGCCTCCGCTGCCGACTCGATGTCGTCCGGGTGGATCGCCCAGGTGATCAGCCGCTCGCCCTCGAGCTTGTCGATGCCGAACGGCACGGGCTCGGTCGCCGGGCGTTCCAGGTCCGGCCCGATGATCTCGAGGTACGCCGTGGGACCGAGCCCGACGAGGTAGTTCCGGGTGCCACGGCCGTCGTGACGACCACCTTCGGCCGGTTGGACCCCGGTCGCCTCGGCGAACCAGGCGATGGTCGCGGCGAGATCCGGGGTGGCGAACGCGAGGTGATCCAGCATGCCCCCGACAGTACGACTTCCGTGGACCAACCATTTGAGACTCTCAGAACGTCAGGGCGGGTGAGGATGTGTCCGACGGAGGGGACTGGATGGGCGACGCCGTCATCGCGCAGGGCAAGCGCCGCATCCGCCGTCGGCGGGCCGGCACCCTTCTCGGTACGGCGGTCGTCGCGCTCGTCGTGGTCGCGGCCGGGCTGAGCGCGGTCCGGATGATCCGGGACGACGCGGAGCCCGCGGCCAAGCCACCCATCCCGTTCACCGAACGGCGTCCGACGTACGCTCTGAACGGCGTGATCCACTTCGGCGACGCGGAGATCTCGACCGGCACCACCCGCCTGGCGCGCTACGTCCAGACCGACGTCGGCTTCGTGTTCGCCGACCGCGACCAGATCAAGCTGGCCGACGGCCGGACCACCCGGACGCTGGCCGACGCTACGAGCGACAGCCCGGTGGTCGCATCCGGCGCGCTGGCCGGTTGGGAGGAGCCGACCACCAGCGGCACCCGCACGATCATCCGGGACCTCCGCACCGACGACGTCGTGTACCAGATCAACCGCCCGAGCGGGGCGCACAGTTCCCCACCGGCCCAGCCCACCGGCGGCCTGGTCGCCCTCGACGGCAACTCGGCGTACTTCACGACGACCGGCGGACTGTTCCGGCTGGACGTCCGCACGCACCTCGGACAGCTGATCCGGCCGTCGTACCCGGTGGTGGTCAAGTCCGCCCTGGCGGAGTTCAGCACGTACGCCTACCTGGACATGCCTCCAGAGGGCACCGGAAAGTACGTGGTCGCGACCGGCGGAACCTTGCGGGTGTACGACGGCCACGGCCGACAATATGTGATCGTCACCGGCGCGCAGCCGACGACGTTCGGGCAATGGCTGAACGACACCACCTTCACGGCCGCCGATGCGCCGGGGGGCGACCAACCCGTCAACCTGCTCAAATGCTGGGTGCCCGCAGGTCTCACGATGAGCTGTGGCATCGCGAAGTCCGCCATCGCTACCAACCCGCAGGACCTCACTTTCCCGTCGAACTGATCGCTCCTGCCAACCGCTTGGCCGGGCTCGGCGTCTAGGGAGTTGGGTCTTGTCGGCTTTGGAGGGCTGGAATGAGTGTGTCGCTGCTCGGGGGCTGGTTTCCGGTGCTGCTGGATGTCGTGGCCGCCGCGTCCCTGCTGGCCGCGGTGGGCTGGCGGGATGGGCAGTGGCGCCGGCGGACCGTCCCGCTGGTTGCGGGCGGCGCGGCGCTGGGGACGCTCATTGCGGCGTACCCGGGTGCACGACTGCTCGGGATCACCGATCCGCTGCCGTTCCGCGTGTGGCTCTGGTTCGGGCTCGGTCTGGCGGCGCTGATCGTCTTGGCCGCCGGGTGGCGTAGTGCCCGGTGGTGGCGGCGTGGCACGGCGGTCGTCGCGATCGCGCTCGCAACGCTGGTCTTCGCGAACCAGATCAACCAGTTTACCGGCTACTACCCGACCATCTCGGCCGCGGTGAACGACTTGACCAACACCCCGCTGCCCGGTCAGGAGTCGATGTCCGGGCTGGCTCACGGCACCGGTACGACGAAGCTCCCGCCGGCCGGACGGTTGGTCGCGGTGAACATCCCACCGGCGTACAGCGGCTTCCGGCATCGGCAGGAGCTCGTCTACCTGCCGCCGATCTGGTTCCGCGGACGTCATCGGCCGGCGCTGCCCGTGGTGGAGATGATCGGCGGTGAGCGCGGTGGCCCAGGTGACTGGGTCCGGCTCGGCAACGCGGTACAGGTCTCGGACGCGTACGCCCACCGGCATCACGGGTTCGCGCCGATCCTCGTCTTCACCGATCCGATCGCCAGGTTCGACAACGACACCGAGTGCGTGAACGGCCCGCGCGGCAACTCCGCCGACCACCTCGACCAGGACATCCCGCACTTCGTCGAGAACACCTTCGGCGCCTCGAAGGATCCCCGGCAGTGGGCCGTCGCCGGCTTCTCGATGGGCGGCACCTGCGCCCTCGACCTGGTGGTCGAGCACCCGTCGACCTTCACCCACTTCGTCGACATCTCCGGCGACCTGGCCCCGTACACCGGCGACCCGGCGCAGACCCTGTCCGACCTGTACGGCGGAAACGTCGCGGCCGAGCACGCGAACGAACCGCTCCTGGTGATGCATGCCCACGGCCCCTATCAGGGCGTGAACGGCCTGTTCCTCACCAGCACCGCCGAACTCACGCACCAGCACGAGGCCGCCGAGCTGTCCCGGGCGGCCGCCAAGGTGGGCATCTGGTCCCGGGTCCAGGTCTCCCCTGGCACTCACGTCTGGCAGTTCGCCGGTCCCGCGTTCGCCACTGCCTACCCTTGGCTCGCGAACCAGCTCCTTTCGAAACCAGCGAGGTCGACCAAACCGGCGTGATCCCCAGATTGCGGCGTCTCACCACCGCGCTCCTTCTCCTCGCCCTCGTCGCCACGACGGCCGGCGGCGGTGCGGTGGCAGGCGTCCGCACGGCGACCGCGCACCCCGGTCAGCTCGAGGTTGTTGCCCTCGGCGACTCGGTCACTTCCGGCACCGCCTGCAACTGTGCTGCTTTCCCCGCGATATACGGCGCTCTGCTCCACACCCGCACCGGCTCCGCAGTCTCCGTCGACAACCTGGGCGCCGGTGGCCTCGACAGCGCCGGCCTTCTCCGCCGGCTGGACCAACCCGACTCCCCCACCGAAGCAGCGACCTCCACGGCCGACGTCGTACTCGTCACCATCGGAGCCAACGACTTCGGCGACCACCACGACGACATCACCACCGGCCGGTGCACCGACACCGACTGCGTCGCCGACGAGCTCGAGCAACTCAGCGCCAACCTGCACCGGATCCTCGAACGGATCGGCGCCCTCCGCACCGGCCGCGCGACCACAGTTCTCGTCACCGGCTACTGGAACGTCTTCGAGGACGGCGAGGTCGCCCGCCGTACCTTCCCCGCCACCGGCCGCGCCGCAACCACCGACCTGACCCTGCGCGTCAACGCGATCATCGCCAACGTCACCACCGCGACCGGTGCGACCTACGTCGACCTCTACGCACCCTTCGAGCGCCCTGGTACGGACGTCACCGCCCTGCTAGCCCCGGACGGCGACCATCCCAACGCGGCCGGCCATCACCTGATCGCCCAACTCCTGGCGAACACCGGGTTGCCCAGGGCAACCTTCCACTGACGTCAGCCGGCGTCGGTGTCCGGGCTCGGGGCCGGCGCGACCGGCTTGTCGCTGGGCTGGTTCTCCGGGAAGTGGCACGCGGTCTGGTGCCCGGGGGCAAGCTGGAGCAGCGGCGGCTCGATGGTCTTGCAGATGTCCTGGGCCTTCCAGCAGCGAGTGTGGAAGCGGCAGGCGGGCGGCGGGTTGATCGGGCTGGGGACGTCGCCCTGGAGCCGGATCCGGTCCTGCTTGGCCTTGCGCTTGGTGTCGGGCACCGGGACCGCCGAGAGCAGCGCGACCGTGTAGGGATGCATCGGCTTCTCGTAGAGGTCGACGCGGTCGGCGAGCTCGACGATCTTGCCCAGGTACATCACCGCGACCCGGTCCGACACATGCCGTACGACGGACAGGTCGTGAGCGATCATCACGTAGGTCAGGTCGAACTCGTTCTGAAGGTCCTCCAGCAGGTTGACGACCTGGGCCTGGATCGACACGTCCAGCGCCGATACCGGCTCGTCGGCGACGATCAGCTTCGGCCGGAGAGCGAGCGTACGGGCGATGCCGATGCGCTGACGCTGACCGCCGGAGAACTCGTGCGGGTAGCGGTTGTAGTGCTCCGGGCTCAGGCCGACCAGCTCGAGCAGCTCCTGCACGGACTTCTTCACGCCCTGCTCGGTCTTCACGTGCTGTAGCTTGAACGGCGCGCCGACGATCTTGCCGACCGTGTGCCGCGGGTTCAGCGAGCCGTACGGGTCCTGGAAGATCATCTGCACGTCTCGCCGCAGCGGCCGCATCTGGCCCTCGCGGAGGTGGCTGATGTTCCGGCCTTCGAGCGTGATCGTGCCCGACGTCGGCTCCAGCAGGCGGGTCAGCAGCCGGCCGGTCGTGGTCTTGCCGCACCCGGACTCACCCACCAGCGACAGGGTCTCGCCGCGGGTGACGGTGAACGTCAGACCGTCGACCGCCTGGACGGCGCCGACCTGACGCTGCAGCAGGCCCTTGCGAATCGGGAAGTGCTTCACCAGGCCGTTGACCGACAGCAGTTCCTCGCCGATCTTCGGCGTGACAACGCCCGGGACGGCGGTGGGGTCGGTATTCGCAGTCGTCACAGTCGTCGTCCCGTTCACAGCTTCGGCTTGATGTCGGTCTCCCAGGCTTGCTTGCGCTGCTCCGGGGTCAGATGGCAGGCGACCATGTGACCGTCGCCGATGTCCAGCAGCTCGGGACGCTCGGTCTCGCTGGCGCCGCGGGTCAGGTGCGCATAGTCGCAGCGCGGGTTGAAGGGGCATCCGCTCGGCACGTTGATCAGGCTCGGCGGCGTGCCCTTGATCGGGATCAGTCGCTCGCTGCGCTCCCGGTCGATGCGGGGCATCGAGCCGAGCAGACCCCAGGTGTACGGGTGCTGCGGGCGGTCGAAGATATCCTCCGCGGTGCTGTACTCGATCGCGCGGCCGGCGTACATCACCTGGATGTCGTCGGCCAGCTCGGCGACCACGCCGAGGTCATGGGTGATGATGATGACGGCCGAATTGAACTCACGCTGCAGGTCCCGGATCAGGTCCAGAATCTGCGCCTGCACGGTCACGTCGAGTGCGGTGGTCGGCTCGTCGGCGATCAGCAGGTCGGGGTCGCAGGACAGCGCCATCGCGATCATCGCGCGCTGCCGCATACCGCCGGAGAACTCGTGCGGGTACGCGTCCACGCGCTTGTCCGGCTGCGGGATGCCGACCCGGTCGAGCATCTCGATCGCGTGCTTGCGCGCGACCTGCTTGCTCACCTGGTTGTGCACCCGGTACGCCTCGATGATCTGGTGCCCGACGGTGTAGAACGGATGCATCGCGGAAAGCGGGTCCTGGAAGATCATCGCCATCCGCTTGCCGCGGAGCTGCCGGACCTCCTCGCGCGTCGACGAGACCAGGTCCTGGCCGTCGAGGAAGATCTCGCCACTGATCTTGGCCGCACCCGGCGGGTTCAGGCCCATGATCGACAGGCTGGTCACACTCTTGCCCGAGCCGGACTCGCCCACGATGCCGAGCGTCCTCCCCCGCTCGAGCTTGAACGAGATCCCGTCGACCGACTTCACCACTCCGTCGTCGGTCGGGAAGTGCACTTTCAGATCGCGCACGTCGAGGAACGCCTCGCCTCGCTCGATCCGCTGCACGGTGTCTTGTTTCGGCTCGGTCACGAGATGCGCACCCTCGGGTCGACGACGGCGTACATGAGATCGACGATCAGGTTCGCCAGCACGATGAAGAACGCGGCGACCAGAGTCACGCCGAGCACCTTGGGCAGGTCGTTCGCCCGCAGTGCGATGACGGCGTACTGACCGATGCCGGGCAGCGAGAACGTCGTCTCGGTCAGGATCGCACCACCCAGCAACAGGCCGAGGTCCAGGCCGAAGATGGTCAGAATCGGGGTCAGTGTCGCCCGCAGGCCGTGGCGGGTCACCACGGTCCGTTCGGTCAGGCCCTTGGCCCGAGCGGTCCGGACGTAGTCCTCGTTCATGGTCTCCAGCATGCCCGCCCGGGTGAGTCGTGCATACGCCGCGGCGTACAGGAACGCGAGTGTGGTCCAGGGCAGGATCAGGTCGTAGGCCCATTCGAGCGGATTGGACGCGTCCATCGGGTTGGACCCGCCCTGCGCGGTCCAGCCAAGACCGTAGCTGAAGATCGACAACGCAAGCAGACCGGTGAAGAAGATCGGTAGCGAGACACCGGCCAGCGCCACCGACATCAGTGATCGGTCCAGCACCGATCCACGTCTGAGCGCCGAGATGACACCGGTGCCGACACCCGCGATCAGCCAGATCACGGCAGCACCGACCGCCAGCGATATCGTGACCGGTATTCGGTTGACAAGGTCCGGCCAGACCGGCTGCTGGGAGAGGAACGAGTAGCCGAAGCACGGCGCCGGGCAGTGCTCGGTGGAGGGACCGGTGTTGAAGTCCTGGCCGGCGACCAAGCCCTTGAGGAAGCGGCCGTACTGTACGTAGATGGGGTCGGTGAAGCCGAGCTTGACCGCCGTGTCGTGGATCTGCGCCTCGCCGGCGCTCTTGCCGACGTAGCGCGACGCCAGGTCGTCCGCGGTCGCGCCACCGAGCCGGGGCACCAGGAAGAAGATCGAGAACGTGACGGCCGTGACGATGACGAGCAGGAACACTGCCCCGATCACCCGGCGGACTAAGTATGCGAACACCTGGTCGGCGTGGTGGCCGGTGGTCCCTGGGGATCACCGGCCACCGCTAGCCTTCACCTACCTCTGGATGGGAAGTGTCGATCGGACGGCGGGCCGACTACTTCGGAGCCACGCCGAGTGCGGTGTAGTCGTACATGTTCTGGCTGTCGCTGATGAACACGTTCGTGAGCGTGTCCGGCCGGTACAGCAGACCCTTGGCCCAGATGCCCGGCAGGACGGCGGCCTGCTCCATGACCTTCTTGTCGACGTCGACCCAGATCTTCTCGCGCGCGGTCTTGTCGGTGGTCTCCAGGGCCTTGTCGATCAGCTGGTCCACCTCGGGGATCTTGATGCCGAGGTTCGTGTTACCACCGGCCGCCCGAATGACCCGGCTGTCCACGATCTGGCTCAGGAAGCCGAAGCCGTCCGGCCAGTCAGCACCCCAGCCGTACACGATCAGGCCGAGGTTGTTGGCCTTCGCGAAGTCCGGCTTGCCGGCGTAGAGCTTGGTGTAGTCACCGGTCGGGTACGGCTTGGTGGTCAGGTTGATGCCGACCCGCTTCAGCGACTGCTGCAGCGACTCCGCGGTCGCCTTCTCCTTCGGCCGGTCCGCGCGGTAGCTGATGTTGGTGCTGAAGCCGTTCGGCTGACCGCATGCCGTCAGCGCTTCCTTGGCCTTGTCCAGGTTGCCGTTCTTGTCGGTCTCGAAGCCGTAGTCGTCGAACTTCTCAGCGCCCGCGACCAGCGGCGGCATCAGGTTGGTGGCGATGTCACCACCGACCGGACCGCCGTACGCGCGCTGGTAGCCCTCGTGGTCGGCGGCGTACAGCACGGCCTTGCGGCAGTTGACGTTGTCCAGCGGCTTGACGTCGCTGTTCAGCACGGTGAACCACAGCCGGGGGGCTGCGGCGTTGTCGGCGTGAGCCTTGAGGTCCGGGTTCGCCAGCACCTTCGCCTGGGTCTCCGCGGTCACGCCGGTGCCTGCGATGTCGACGTCGAGGTCACCGGACTGCAGCCGGTTGTCGATGTCGGCGCTGTTCACGTTGTACGCGACGGTGATCTTGTCCGGCAGCGCCTTGCGGCCCGAGTCCGGGTCGGTCGACGGGTCGTACTGATCGTTGCGGATCAGCGCAATGCCCTTGTTCGGGTCGTTGCTCTCGAACTTGTACGGACCGGTGGCGATCGGGTGCAGCTGGTACTTCGTTCCGGTGTCCTTGGCCGCCGGCACCGGAGCGGTGGCCGGCAACTGGGCGAAGTAGTCGAAGCCGGCGAACGGCTTGTTCAGATGGAAGACGATCGTCTGGTCGTCCGGCGTCTCGATCGCCTTCGCGATGCCGGCGAGCGCCTTGTCCTTGTAGGGGCTGAAGTCCTTCGGGACATCCAGCAGGAAGTCGTTGAAGTACGTCGGGCCGTTCGGGAAGGTCGTCTTGTCCATCGAGCGCGCGACGGCGTACTTGACGTCCTTCGACGTCACCGGCGTGCCGTCCTCGAACTTCACGCCCTTGCGGATCTTGTAGGTCCAGGTCTTCGCGTTGTCGCTGGGCACGCCGAGGGTCTCGGCGAGGTCCGGAACGACCTCCGTACCGCCCCCGCCGGGAGCGGCCTTGAAGACAGTCAACGGCCGGACGTAGTTGCGGATGAGGTTCCAGGACAAGCCGTAGTAAGTGTCAGCCGGGTCCGTGGAGTCCCACTTCTCCGTGATGGCCATCCGGAGCGTGCCGCCCTTTTGGTCGGTCGGCTTGAACACCTTGCCGACGGCCGCGTTGTACTCGGCCTTGGTGGCACCGGCGGTGCTAGTGCCGCCCCCGGCGTCGTCGGAGCCCCCGCAAGCCGCGAGGCCCAGTGCGACGACCGCACTGACGGCTGTTGCCGTCGTGATGCGATTCCATCTCATCTCTTGTTGCACCCCTTTTTTCGTGAGAGCCAGGCTCCCTGGTTGGAGGTAGGTCTCAGTGCGAGCGTGGGTCGAGGGCGTCCCGCAGCCCGTCACCGAACAGGTTGAAGGCCAGCACCGTGACGAAGATGGCCAGGCCGGCAGGCACCATGTAGAGCGCATCGACCTGGTACCAGTTCGCGGCCCCGGACAGCATGTCGCCCCAACTGGAGGTCGGCGGCCGGACGCCGACACCGAGATACGACAGACCCGCCTCGAACAGCACGTTCGTCGGAATCAGCAGAGTCGCGTAGACCAGGATCGGTGCGACCAGGTTCGGCAGCAACTCGGTGAACAAGATGTACGGGCGCCGCGCGCCGAGGCTCCGGGCGGCGTCGACGAACTCCCGTTCTCGCAGCGACAGCGTCTGACCGCGGATGATCCGTCCGATGTACGGCCAACTGAAGAACCCGATGATGAAGACGATCAGCGCGACCCGCAACGAGTCACCCTCGAGGCCGAAGGCCGAGTCCGGGATCGCACCGACCAGGGCGAGTGCGAACAACACCAGCGGGAAGGCGAGGAAGATGTCCATCAAGCGACTGATGAGGGTGTCCACCACGCCGCCGAAGTAGCCCGCGATGACGCCCATCGCGACCCCGATCACCACCGCCACCAGAGTGGCCAGGAAGGCGATCAGCAGTGAGATCCGGGCGCCGTACACGATCCGGGCGAAGATGTCGCGACCGTTCACCGGCTCGATGCCGAACGGGTGGTCCCAGCTGATCCCGTTCCACTTGCCGATCGGCGTCTGCAGCGACGGGTCGACGAGGTCCTGGTGGAAGTCGTTCGGGGTGACCCCGACGATCTTGCAGATCAGCGGCGCGAAGATCGCGACCAGGATCAGCAGGATCACCACGACGCCGCCGGCCATCGCGACCTTGTCGCGCTTCAGGCGCATCCACGAGATCTGCCAGAGCGAGCGCCCCTCGATCTTGCGCACACCCGCGACGACGGCCTCCGGCTCGGCTGCCGACGATCCGGGTTCGACGTCGAGTGGGATAGTCACGCGATAGGTTCCCCTGCCTGATTCAGTACGGACCGATACGAGACCGGTTTGGCTGGCTGCCGCCTAAACCTGCCGCCATTACAGTGCGGAGTCAAACGCCGGAAGGGCTGCGTTGCCCGATCGTGATCGTCAGGAAATCGTCCCGTATCGTGGACAATCCGCAGTAAACCACGGGGCCACACCCACGGTCGCCGCCACCTCGCGAACCGTTACTGCCATGGCATCTTTGTGTCATTTCCGCAGAGCGGACAGATGCAGGAACGAGAGCGGGTCGACCGCGGCCGTGATGTTCTCCACATCCTTGCCCGCGACTACGGTGAGTCGCCCCTGCCAGCTCGGGATGACCGGCGCCTCCCGGGCCAGCACGCCCTGCAGCTGGCCGACCAGGTCGTCGCGCTTCAACCCGTTCTGCTCGGTGGCTTCCTGCTGCAGCAGCTTCGCGGCCGCCGTCGAACGGTAACCGTTCTGGAACGCTCCGTTGGTGGCGACGAACGGTGCGAGGTAGTCGTCCGCGTCCGGATACTGCGGGATCCAGCTCGCCTGGAACAGGTCGTACGCCCCGGCCCGGGTCAGCTGCCGGTACTGCGGCCACTCGGCGCTCCGCAAGGTGACCCGGAACAGCCCTGAGGCCTCGAGCTGCCGTTTCAGCTCGAGCACCTCGGCCTTCGCGCCCACGCCGTACTGCGACGGCGTCCAGCCGACCGTCAGTGGCACCGGCACGGTGATGCCCGCGTCCTTGAGGATCGCGGCGGCAGCCGTCTTGCTGGGCTGCATGTATTCGGCCTTGAACGCGTCGGTCTGCCCGCCGAACCCCGGCGGCACGACGGAGTACAGCGGCGTGACGTGGTCGCCGTACGCCTTCTTGGCGATCGCGGGGCGGTCGATCAGCTGGGCGACCGCTCGCCGTACCGCCGGTTGCCGCGCGATCGCGGACTTCATGTGGAAGGAGAAGAAGCGGATCTCCGCGTAGTCGGCCCCGATCACCTGGACCTGGTCGGACTTGCGCAGCTTGTCCAGCAGGCTCGGGCCGAAGCCGTCGAAGGCGAGGTCGGCCTTGCCGGTGGTGATCGCCTGGTAGAGCGCCGTGGAGTCCTTCAGCCGGTCGATCTCGACGCCGTCGTTCTGCGCGCCGCGCGGACCGCGGTACCCGGTGAACTTCGCCAGCATGATCTGCTCGCCCGGCTTGTACGCCGACAGCTGGTACGGGCCGCTGCCGATGGCCTTGGCCTCGAGCAGCTTGTTCGCCGGGTACGACTCCTCGTCCACGATCGACGCGGCGGTCGTGGTCAGCAGGTACGGGATCCGGGCGTCCGGGGTCTTCAGGTTGAACACCGCGGTCAGGTCGTCCGGCGTACTCACCGACTTCACCGAGCCGAACAGGCCGGCCGCGCCACCCGGCGTCTTCAGCCGAAGCATCCGGTCGATGCTGAACTTCACGTCCGACGAGGTCAGCTCGTGCCCGTTCGGGAAGGTCAGGTGCTCTTTCAGGCTGCAGGTGTAGGTCGTCGGCGAGTCGAACTGACAGTCCGCGGCGTCCGGCACGGGGGTCGGCTTGTCCGGGAGGATCGTCAGCAGGGTCTGGTACAGGTTCGCCTGCACGGTCCGCGAGGCCACGTCGTACGGTCCGGCCGGGTCGAGGGACCCGAGCGCGCCGGCGGTCACGAGCCGCAGCATCATCAGCTTCGGCGTCGGATCACCCGGGTGCGGCGCGTTGTCGTCCGGCTGACCACACGCGGCCAGCGACACGCCCAGCGCGCCGACCAGCGTCGCCTTCAGCGCGGTCGCCGTCCCCCGGCGCACCCACTCGATCACGACCCCACCCTTCCCCAGCCCGATACCCCGTTCAACGCCCCCGAGGGCCCCAAGTGACGGTACTTGGTCAACGGAGCAGGTCGCGAAGGGACTCCGGGGTGAGCGGCTCGAGGGACTTGACCACGAGCCGGCGGGGCGCTTCCGGAATGGTCACCCACTGCGGTACGGCGACGACGTACGCGCCGGCCGCCGTACCGGCCTCGGTGCCGGTGACCGAGTCCTCGATCACCACACAGCGCGCCGGGTCGACGCCGAGCTTGGCCGCGGCGGTCAGGTACGGCTCCGGGTGCGGCTTGCCCAGCGTCACCTCGTCACCCGCGACGATCACGTCGAACGGCTCCGGCGGCAGGTGGCCGAGCACGGCGTCGATCATCACCCGGTACGACGCCGAGACCAGCGCGCACGGTACTTCTTCCTTGCGCAGCGCCCGCAGCAACTCCATCGCGCCCGGCTGGAAGTGCACCTCCTGGCGGAGCGACTCGACCACCTCGGAGAACATCCGGTCGGCCAGCTCCTCCGCGGTGATCGCACCGGCCGGGATCCGCGACATCCACACCCGCACCGCGTCCCGCAGGTCGCTGCCGATCAGCCCGATGCTGTCCTCGACCGTCCAGGTCGCGCCGAGCTCGGCCAGCAGCCGCAGCTGTACCTCCGCCCAGACCTTCTCGGAGTCGACCAACGTCCCGTCCATGTCCCACAGCACCGCTTGCAGGGGTGGCAACTCCAGCTCCTCCGTCAGACTCAGCCGAACACGTCCGTCCAGTTTCCCGTGCCGCTCCAAGTCCGGACAAATCGCGTCTCACCGACACGGTGTGCCGGACGTGAAACCCGGCGCAGCGAGCCGGTGGACCACGTAGGCTGGCAGTTCGGTTTCCGGCGACCCCGCCGGATGGCTACTAGAGACGACAGGGGGCCTGCGAGTGGTTGACCTCGCGAACCTGAGGGACCCGGTCGTGATCGCCGCGTTCGAGGGCTGGAACGACGCAGCCGAGGCGGCCACCGGAGCGGTCGACCACCTGATCGACGAGTGGGACGCGGAGCTCGTCACCGCGATCGACCCCGAGGACTACTACGACTTCCAGGTGAACCGGCCCCAGGTCGGCTTCGACGAGGACGGCGTACGGCGGCTGACCTGGCCGACCACCCGGGTGTACGTGGCCCGGCCCGAGGACACCGACCGGGACGTGCTGCTGATCCGCGGCATCGAGCCGAACATGCGGTGGCGCGGTTTCTGCCAGGAGCTGCTCGAGGTCGTCGACGAGTCGAACGCGCAGATCGTCGTCGTGCTCGGCGCCCTGCTCGCGGACTCGCCGCACACCCGGCCGATCCCGGTCTCGGCGAGCTCGTCCGACCCGGAGCTGAACACGTCGTGGAGCCTCGAGCCGTCGACCTACGAGGGCCCGACCGGCATCACCGGTGTCTTCGCCGACCTCTGCGGGACTCTCGGCGTACCGTCGGTGTCGATCTGGTCCGCGATCCCGCACTACATCGCCGGCACCCCGTGCCCGAAGGCGTCCCTCGCGCTCCTCGGCAAGGTCGAGGCGCTGCTGGACCTGCCGATCCCCGAGGGTGAGCTCCCCGAGCTGGCCCGAGCCTGGCAACGCGGTGCCGACGAACTCAGCGAAGAAGACCCGGAAGTCGCCGAGTACGTGCACTCCCTCGAGGAACAACGCGACACCGCCGACCTCCCCGAAGCCACCGGCGAGGCCATCGCCGCCGAATTCGAGCGCTACCTGCGCCGCCGCAACAAAAACCACCCCAGCGACTAGCCACTCCCCGGCAAAGCCCGCACAACTCCGGGGGCCTTGGACAACTTCCGGGGGCCAAAGACAAGTTATTCCCTGTCTCCGGCCCCCGGTCCATGTCCAAACTCCCCACCCACCGACGAGCGTCCTCCCCCGGCGACCGCATCACTCGGTGGATCAGCTGGTGGGCAAGTCTCGGGCGGCGGCGGTGATGACGTCGGTCAGGACTGCTCGGGAGGTCGTGAGATCCGCGATCAGGCGGTCTATGCGGTCGCGTTCGGCGGTTAGTTCGGTGACCAGTTCCGGGGTGGCGCGCTCGTTGGGGCCGCCGTCGGGGTCGCGCATGCAGGGGAGCAGCTCGGCGATCTTGCGGCTGTGGAGGCCGGCGGCGTACAGCTCCTGGATCAGGATCACCCGGTCGACCGCGCGTTCGGCGTACTCGCGTTGTCCGCCGGGGGTCCGCTCCGACACCAGCAGGCCCTGCTGCTCGTAGTACCGCAGCGACCGCTCGCTCACAGCGGTCCGCCGGGCCAGTTCACCGATCCGCATCGCCGATCCCCCAAGCACTTGAACCTGACACTGATGTCAGATTTTACCGTGCCGGTATGACGCTCTTCGACTACAGCCCGATCACCGAACGCCCGCGCCTCACCTGGCCCGACGGCAAGCGAGTCGCCTTCTACGTCGGCCTCAACCTCGAGCACTTCCTCCCCGACGAACCTTCGACCAGCATCCGGCCGCTCGACCTCAAACCCGACCCGCTGAACCACGGCTGGCGCGAGTACGGCGCCCGGGTCGGCGTCTGGCGCACCATCGACATCCTCGACCGGCACGGCATCCGGGCCAGCGCGTTGCTGAACTCGATGGTTGCCGAGCACAACCCACAGATCATCAAGGCCGGCGTCGAACGCGACTGGGCCTGGCTCGCGCACGGCTCGACCAACTCGATCCTGCACACCGGCTACGCACCGGACGAGGAGCGCCGGATCCTCACCGAGATCACCGGCACCATCGAGACCGCCACCGGCCACCGCCCGAAGGGCTGGATGGGCCCCGGCCTCACCGAGACCCACAACACCCCGGAACTGCTGGCCGAGCTCGGCTACAACTACGTCCTCGACTGGACCAACGACGACCAGCCCTACCGGCTGAACGTGCCCGGCATGCTCAGCGTCCCGTACACCGTCGAGCTCAACGACCTCGGCCTCTTCCTCCGCGGCCTCACCGGTCCCGACTTCCTCCAGATGGTCAAGGACCAGTACGACGTACTCCGCGCGGACTCCGAGCACACCGGCCGGGTGATGGCGCTGGCGCTGCACCCGTTCGTCATCGGGCAGCCGTTCCGGGCGAAGTACCTGGACCTGGCGCTGGAGTACATTGCGTCTCAGAGCGACGTCTGGCTGACGACGAGTGACGACATTGCCGCACACTATGTGACAACGTGACTGTGTCACCAACAGTGGCGCAATGGTGGTGATCGGCCTATTCTCGACCGGACGACGGGCACGGGGATCACGGGGAGCACGGACATGCGCGACGAGCGGGGCGGGAGCTCGGTCCCTGCCTTGGCTGTGCTCGTCCTGCTCGGCGTCGTCGCGGTGGTCGGAGTGTTCGGCGGCAAGAAGCACGACGACGTCGACTTCGCCACGCTGACAGCCTCGACGACCGCGACCACGATCACCACCGCGCCACTCGACACCCAGCCGTTCGCCGGCACGGACGGGTTGGTCGTGCACCCGCGGGCAGAGACCGCGCTGTACAGCGCACCGGACGCGGACCCCTTCGGCAAGATCGGGCCGACGCAGTTCGGGCCGACCTGGCTGCCGGTGGTGGAACAGACCGACGGCTGGGTGCGGGTGCTACTGCCGTCCAAGCCGAACCGCTCGACCGGCTGGCTGGCGGACGAGGATCTCGACCGTGCGTCCTCGTCGTACCTGATCCGCGTGCACACCAGCTCGCGCACCATCGAGTTGTTCCAGCAGAACAAGCGGCTCGGTGAATGGAAGGCCGGCGTCGGTGCGAAGAAGACACCGACACCACCCGGCCGCACGTTCCTGCTCGGCTCGAGCAGACCAAGCGCTCGGACGGATCGTTCACGATCACCGGCCTGACGATCGACCTCGGCGGCGGTACGCAGGTCATCCGCCTCGCCTCGGCCACGTGCGCCAAGCCCGCGGCGAAGCCGAAGCCCACGCCGAAGCCGACCCACCCGAACAACCCTGCTCCCGCGCAGCTCGACACACCGCCGGCTGCGCCGGTCCCGACGCCGGTCAAGACCCACCAGCCGGTGACTGGCTAGAGCTTTACTCCGAGGAGCGCGTCCACGGCCTGGGCCACCAGGCCGGGCGCCTCCACGTCGTCCCCGTTGGTAGCAGCCCAGGTGTCCACGGCCGACAACGCCGCGACCGTGTCCAGGTCGTTGGTGAGAGCCGCGCGTACGGCGTCAACCGCGGCGGCACCGTCGGGACCCGAACCGCGGCCGATCGCGCCGCGCCAGACGTCCAGGCGCTCCTGCGCGTCGAGCAGATCGGACGAGGTCCAGAACCAGTCCGTGCGGTAGTGATGCGTGAGCAGCGCGAGCCGGATCGCCATCGGGTCGGCACCGGCCAGGCGTTCCTTCGACACCAGCACGAGGTTGCCCTTGGACTTGGACATCTTCTCGCCGTCCAGGCCGACCATCGCCTGGTGCACGTAGGCCCGCGCGAACGGGTACTGCCCGGTCGCCACCTGCGCACCGCTCGCGGACATCTCGTGGTGCGGGAAGATCAGGTCCGTCCCGCCGCCCTGGACGTCGAACGTCATGCCGAGATGCTCGAGCGCGATCGCCGAGCACTCGACGTGCCAGCCCGGGCGGCCGCGGCCCAGTGGCGAGTCCCACGCGGGCTCCCCCTCGCGTTCGTGCCGCCACAGCAGGCTGTCCAGCGGGTCCCGCTTGCCGTCGCGATCGGGGTCGCCGCCGCGCTCGGCGAACAGCTCCCCCATCGTCTCGCGGTCGTACCCGGACACGCTGCCGAAGGCCGGATCCGCCTTCACCGCGAAGTACAGGTCGCCGTCGACCGAGTAGACGGCGCCGGCCCGCTGCAGGTCCTCGACCGCCTTCGACACCAGGTCGATCGACTCGACGACGCCGATGTAGTGCTGCGGCGGGATCACCCGCAAGGCGGTCATGTCGTCGCGGAACAGCTGGATCTCGCGGTACGCCAGCTCGGTCCAGTCGATACCGGTCGCGGCCGCCCGCTCGAGCAGCGGGTCGTCGACGTCGGTGATGTTCTGCGTGTAGTGGACCTCGTACCCGGCATCCCGCCAGAGCCGGTTGACCAAGTCGAACGTCACGTACGTCGCCGCGTGTCCCATGTGGGTGGCGTCGTACGGCGTGATGCCGCACACGTACATCCGCGCCGTACCGCCGTCAGCCGGCGGCACCTCGACCAATCCAGCCGAGGCGGTGTCGTAGAGGCGCAGCCGCCGTGCCGGGCCCGGCACGACCGGGATGTCTGGTTTAGTCCACGCCTGCATGTGTCGGAGCTTATGCCAGTCCGCTTTTCAACGAGGCAACACGGTTCCATTCCCCGGTCCCCCGTGCACCCCGCCACAGCATGAGGTATGCAAGACCGCTCAGAACGCGGGCCAGGGGATGGCGGGCCAGTCGTCGCTTGGTAGGGGGAAGGTTCCGGTCTTGAGCAGGGACGAACAGCGTTCTCGGGTCGCGGTGAGTTCGACCGTGGTGATCAGCTCGCTCAGCTGCTGACCGAGTCCACCCGCGAGCTGGTCGGCCAGCCGCCGTACGTCGTCCAGCAGGTCGGGCGGGATCGGATCACCGGCCCAGCCCCACAAGACCGTCCGCAACTTGTCGTCGGCGTTGAAGGTGACGCCGTGGTCGACGCCGAACACCCGGCCGTCGCCGGGGTTCAGCACGTGGCCGCCCTTGCGGTCGGCATTGTTGACCACGGCATCGAACACCGCCATCCGGCGCAGCACGTCATTGTCGGCGTGAACCAGCGTGACCGGGTTGTGCCGCCCGTCGAGCGCGTCGAGGACACCGACCCAGCCCTTCGGCACCCGGCCCTGCGGGACGATGTCGACCAGCTCGGTCTCCCCCGGCGCGGCCTCGGCCTCGTCGATCCACAACTGCACCATGCCCTCGCCGAGCGGCCCGTCACGCAGCAGCGTCGGCGGCACCAGTGACCAACCGAGCGCCTCGGAGACGACGTACGCCGCGAACTCGCGCTGGGCCAGCGTGCCGTCAGGGAAGTCCCACAGCGGCCGCTCCCCCTGGACCGGCTTGTAGACCACGGTCGCGGACTGGTCGCCGAGGCTCACCGATCCCTGGAAGGTGCCGTTCGACGCGGCCACCAGGCGGCCGTGCAGGGACAGCTCCCCGGTGGCGAGCAGGTCCGGATCGGTCATTCCGGCAGGTGCCTGCGGTAGCCGTTGGCGCGCGGGCAGATATGGCCCTCGGCGTCGATGGGCCGGCCGCAGAACGGGCAGCTCGGCCGGCCGGACGCGACCAGCGCCACCGCCCGCCGGGCGAACGCGCGGGCCTGCTCCTCGGTGATCCGGACGATGAACACCTCGGCGTCGTCGGACTCCAGCGCGGCCGCCACCGGGTCGGTCTCCTCCAGGTCGGCCTGCTCGCCGGTGACGACCGCGAACACCTCGATCACCACCCGCTCGGCGTCGGCCTCCCAGGCCAGCGTCATGGTGCCGGCCCGGAACTCCTCCTCGATCGGCTGCTCCAGCGGATCGGTGTCGTCCACGGGTCCGGGCGTGACCGGATCGCGGTCGAACCGCCGGGCGACCTCGTCCAGCATCACGTCCAGCCGCTCCGCGAGCGCCATCACCTGTTCCTTCTCACAGGCCACCGAGGTCAGCCGGACGCCGGCCCGGGCCTGTAGGAAGAACGTCCTCGCACCGGGTTCCCCCACGGTGCCGGCGACGAACCGATCCGGTTCGTCGTACGAATGAACAACGCGCGCCATGTCTAGACCCTATTACCGTCCGCCGACGACCGCGTCGGAAGTCTGTTTCTTGGCCCTGCCTTTGGCCGGTGGCTTCGGGATCAGGGAGGCCAGTTCGCTGCCGGAATCGTTCAGCCGGACCAGGAACGGGCGGGTCGCGGTGTAAGTGATGATCGTCGTGGACGCGGTGTCCACCACGATCCGCTGGAACGTGTCCAGGTGCTGACCAAGCGCGTCCGCCACGATCGACTTGATCACGTCGCCGTGCGAGACCGCCACCCAGATCGCGCCCTGTCCATGGCTCGCGGCCAGCGCCGTGTCATGCGCCCGTACGGCGTCGACCGCGCGCTGCTGCATCCCGCGCATCGACTCCCCGTTCGGGAACGTCACCGCGGACGGGTGCTGCTGGACCACGGCCCACAGCGGGTCCTTCGCCAGGGTCGCGATCTTCTGCCCGGTCCAGTCGCCGTACCCGCACTCGGTCAGCCGCCGATCCGTTGCCGGACGCAACCCTTCGTGGTGCTTCGCGATCAAAGCCGCGGTCTGCTTGCAGCGATCCAGCGGTGAGGTGACGAGCGCGGCCAGCGGCAGTTCGGCCAGCCGCTGGGCGACTGCCTCGGCCTGCTTGATCCCGGTTTCGTCCAGCTTCACTCCCGGCGTCCGGCCGGCCAATGTGCCGGACGTATTCGAGTCGCTGCGGCCGTGCCGGACCAGAATCACCGTGGGCATGACCTGCACGTTATCCCGTCTGCGCAAACGGCTGAGGACCGGCGCTGCCATGATGGGTAGCGTGATCGTGGACTGCGGCGTGTACGCCGAGGGCGAGCGGCAGGACCTGCCGCGGGATCCCGAGACCGTTGCCCAGGCCATCGACGACGACGGCGAGTGCTTCGGCTGGGTCGGCCTGCACGAGCCGACGGACGCCGAGATGCGCCGGGTCCAGCGGCTGTTCGGCCTGCACGAGCTCGCGGTCGAGGACGCACTGAAGGCCCACCAGCGACCCAAGATCGAGCGGTTCGGCGACGCGATCGTCGTCGTACTGCGGACGCTCTGGTACGTCGACGAGGGCGACGCGGTCGAGACCGGTCAGCTGAGCGTCTTCATCGGCCCGCGGTACGTCGTGACCGTCCGGCACGGCGAAGGCGGCGAGCTGGCCACGGCCCGGCAGCAACTGGAAGAGCGTGCGTCCCTGCTCGGCCACGGTCCGGCCGCCGTCCTGTGGGCGATCTGCGACTCGGTCGTGGACGACTACGAGACGGTCGCGGAGTCGGTCGAGATCGACGTCGACGAGATCGAGAGCTCGGTCTTCTCCCCCGAACGCACCAGCGACGCCGAGCGGATCTACAAGCTCAAGCGCGAGGTGCTGGAGATGCGCCGCGCGGTCCAGCCGCTGCGTGAGCCGATGGAGCAGTTCGCCCACGGCGTTCCCGGGATCAACCCGAAAGCCGCGCCGTACTTCCGCGACGTCGCCGACCACGTCAACCGTGTCTCGGACCAGACCGAGGGACTCGACACGCTGCTCAGCTCGGCCCTGAACGCGCACCTGGCCCGCGTCTCGGTGCAGCAGAACGACGATATGCGCCGAATCTCGGCCTGGGTTGCCATCGCCGCAGTGCCGACCATGGTGGCCGGCATCTACGGGATGAACTTCGACAACATGCCCGAACTGCGCTGGCACTACGGCTACTACGCCATCCTCCTGGTGATGGCCGCCGTCTGCGTCACCATGTACGGCTTCTTCCGCAAGGTCGGCTGGCTCTAGGTCGCGGTGATCGTGCTGGTGGCGAGCAGGATCACCAGGACGATGCCGAGGAGGACCCGGTAGAAGGCGAAGACCTCGATCGAGTGCTTGGCCACGAACCGCAGCAGCCAGGCGACCGAGGCGTACGCGACCACGAAGCTGACGACGGTCCCGACGATCAGTGGCACCGCGCCGACATCGCCACTCAAGGCGTCCTTCAGCTCGTAGACGCCCGCACCGACGAGGGCCGGGATGCCGAGCAGGAACGAGATCCGGGTCGCCGCCACGCGTTCCAGCCCACGGAACAGGCCCGCCGTGATCGTCGCACCGGACCGCGAAATACCGGGGACCAGTGCGAGGCATTGCACGACACCCATGACGATCGCGTCCACCAGCGTGATCCGCGTCAGCGGCCGCTGCTTGGTGCCGATGCGCTCGGCCGCGACCATTACGAACGACCAGCCGATCAGTGCGGCGGCCACCCACCACAGGCTCCGCAGCGGACCCGAGATGATGTCGCGGGCAAGGAACCCGACGATGACGATCGGTGTCGAGCCGACGATCACGTACCAGCCCATCCGGTGGTCGAACTCACCACGGTGCTCGGGCTTGACCAGACCGCGGACCCAGGCGACGGCGATCCGCTGGATGTCCTTCCAGAAGTACAGGACGACCGCGGCGATGGCGCCGATCTGGATCACCGCGGTGAAGCCGGTGATCGACGGGTCGTCGATCTTCAGTCCGAGCATCTTGGACACGATGGTCAGGTGCCCGGTGCTGGAGACCGGGAGGAATTCGGTCAGACCCTCGACGATGCCGAGGATGATGGAGTCCCAGATCGTCATCAGTGGCCGACTCCGGCCAGGTCGAGCGCCTCGGCGACCGTCCGCAGGTCGGCAATCCGCTCGTCCACGGTGGACTTGAACGGGGTGATTGCGACGGTCGTCGCCCCGGCCTCGGCGTACGCGGTGAGCTTCTCGGCCATCCGCTCCTTGCCGCCGAGCAGCGAGATCGAGTCGATGAACCCGTGCGGTACGGCCGCCATCGCCTCGCGGTGCTTCTTGTCCAGGTAGAGGTCCTGGATCTCCTTGGCCTCGTCGGCGTAGCCCATCCGGACCGCGAGCGCGTTGTAGAAGTTCTTCTCCCGACTGCCCATGCCGCCGATGTACAGGGCGGCGTACCCACGGATCGGGTCGGCCGCGACCTGCAGGTCGTCGCCGGTCATCACCGGTACGGACGCGACGACATCGAAGCCGTCGAGTCCTTCCTGGCGGGTCTCGCGACCCGTCTTGATGTGCTTCAACTGCTCTCCCAGATAGGCGGGGTCGTTGAGGATACCGAGCCAGCCGTCGGCGATCTCGCCGGCCAGTTCGAGGTTCTTCGGGCCGACCGCGGCCAGGTAGATCGGTACGTGGTCGCGGATCGGCCGGACGGTCAGCTTCAGCGCCTTGCCCGGGCCGTCGGGCAGCGGCAGCGTGAAGTACTTGCCCTCGTAGGCGACGGTCTCGCGGCGAAGGGCGGAGTTCACGATGGCAACGTACTCACGCGTCCTGAGCAACGGCTGAGAGAACCGGACGCCGTGCCAGCCCTCCGACACCTGCGGCCCGGACACGCCGAGGCCGAGCCGGAACCGGCCGTTGGACAGCCGGTCCAGGGTGGCCGCGGTCATCGCGGTCATCGCCGGCGTCCGGGCCGGGATCTGGAACACGGCCGCACCGACGTCGATCCTGGTGGTCTGGGCGGCGATCCAGCTGAGCAGCGTGGCGGCGTCCGAGCCGTACGCCTCCGCCGCCCAGGTGACCGAGTAGCCGAGCCGCTCGGCCTCCTTCACCAGCCTCAGGTGGTCGAGGTGGTCGTCGCCGCCGAAGACGAAGCCGATGTTGAGTCCGAGTCGCATGACTGGCGAGCCTAGCGAGCCGTTGTCGGTGGGCCGCAATAGGCTCGGGTCATGCAGCAGCGCTATCTCGGTCACAGTGGACTGGCGGTGAGCAGGCTCGCCCTGGGCACCATGTCCTGGGGCCGTGACACCGACGAGCACGAGGCGCGCGAGCAGCTCGCCGCGTTCGTCGCCGCCGGCGGCACGCTGATCGACACGGCGGCGGCGTACGGCGACGGCGACAGCGAGCGACTGATCGGGTCGCTGCTCGGTGACGTCGTGGAGCGGGACGACCTGGTGATCGCGACCAAGGCCGGGTTCAGCGTCCGGCGGGGTGAGCGGATCACCGATACGTCCCGCGGTGCCTTGCTGCGTGATCTCGAGGGCTCCCTGCGACGGCTCGACGTCGACCACATCGACCTGTGGCAGCTGCACACCTGGTCGGACGACGTACCGCTGGAGGAGACGCTGTCCGCGCTCGACCACGCGGTGAGCTCCGGCAAGGTCCGGTACGTCGGAATCTCGAACTACGCCGGCTGGAAGTCGGCCCGGGCCGTCACCTGGCAGCAGGCGTGGCCGGGTCGCGCGGTGCCGGTGTCCAACCAGGTGGAGTACTCGCTGCTCGCCCGCGACGCCGAGGCGGACGCGATCCGGGCGGCCGGCGGGCTCGGGATCGGGATCCTGGCCTGGTCGCCCCTTGGCCGCGGTGTGTTGACTGGGAAGTACCGCACGGGGATCCCCGCGGACTCCCGGGCGGCGTCTCAGCATCTGTCCAGATTCGTCGACCCCTATCTCGACGGCCGCGGTTCGGGCATCGTGGAAGCGGTCGCACGAGCCGCCGACGGGCTCGGCTGGACTCCGCTCGAGGTGGCGCTCACCTGGGTGCGGGACCGGCCGGGAGTGTCGGCGGCGATTGTCGGAGCGCGGACGGCGATGCAGCTCAAGTCGGTCCTGGGTGTGGAGGAGCTCACTCTCCCGCCCGCGATCGTCGCAGCGCTGGAGGATGTGTCGTAGCAGTCGGAGGTGCGGATGGCCGAATACGAGTTACAGCAGTTCGAGGTGTCCAGGACGGAATCGCGTGGCGCGGTCCGTCGTTTGCTGACCGAGCACGCCGAGTACGGCGGCTGGGAGCTGGCCCGGCTGAGACGCTACCCCGACGGCACCCGGCGGGTCTGGCTCCGCCGCCGCATCATCCGGGTGATGCGGACCCTCTGAGCAACGCGCTCACCAACTCCCGGCGACTGCCGACGCCGACCTTGTCGTAGGCCGCCCGCACGTGTTCCTGCACGGTGTGCGGCGACAGGCACAACCGTTCGACGATCTGCCGGGTGGAGAATCCCCGCAGCAACAACTCGGTCACCCGCTGCTGTGCCGGCGTCAGCCCGTGCAGGTCGAGCAGGAACGACCCGAGCTGGCCGGGACCAACGGGTTCAATCACCACCACGATCTGCTCGTCGAGCATCGAGGCGTGCAGCGCGAGCCATCGACCACCACGGGTCCGCACTTTCACCTGCGGCGGTCCCGGCAGGTACTGCACGCGCATCATCTGCGCAGCGACCGCACGCACCGCGACCGGTGTCTCCGTCCCCCGTCCGGGCTGCAGCTCAGCCATCCAATGTCCGGCCTCGGCGTTTGCCGACACCTGATTCAGGCCGGCGTCGAGCACCACCACCCCAGGACCGACCTCGCCGTTGTCCGCGCCCCGCGTGAGCAACCCACGCCGTAGTCCCTCGGCCAGGTGCGGCCCAAGTCGCCGTACCAACTGAAGCTCGTGCTCCGAGAACCCAGTGGCGGCGTCCTCCCGGTGCAGGCAGATGACACCCCAGCAGCGCCCGTTCGACATCAGCGCGGCGCGGAGCTCGTCGCCGAGTCCGAGCGGTCGCATCACCTCGACGTACCGGGCACTGCTCGCCCAGTCGTCCTTCGTCGCCCGCCCGAGCGAGCTGACCGGGTCGCGGGCGGCGGCGAGCTCGGCGAACTTGTTCACATCCGGCCGGCCGAACTCGTTCGCCAGGAACTGCTCGGTCACCTCGCCGAGTGGCTCGTCCGCGCTCGCCGAGGTGAACAGCACCGTGGCGGGGTCGACGGTCGCGAAGAAGGCCGCGTCGATCGTCATCAGCCGCTTGAGCCGGGTCACGGTTTCGGACCGCAGTTCGTCGGCGTCCAGCCCCGCGTAACAGCGCTGGATCAGTACCTCCAGGCGATCCGCCGCCCCCATGATCGCGATGCTACGCCGGTACGACGCCGAGCTGTTTCAGAAAGGCGAGCTCGTCGAGCCGCCCCCAGCGTTCGACGATCTGGCCGTCGCGCAGCCGGAAGATGTTGATCCCCGGGAGGCTGACCTCCTTCCTGGTCGGCGCCACTCCCAGCACCTCGCCCTCCTGCGTGCCGGCGGCGGTGAACCGCTCGACCACGAGGTCGCCCTCGGCGATGAGCGCGTGCAACTCGCTGTGCCAGTCCGGGAACGCCACCCGCATCATCCCGCCGGCCATCCGCATCCCCTCACGATCCGGCGTGACCCCGAACGGCGGATCGTGATTGATGAAGTCCTCCGCGAGGTACGTGTCGACCGCGCTCGGGTCCCCCTTGGTGAACAGTCCGTCGATGAAGTCCCTGACGACGGCCTTGTTGCTCTCTGTCGTGTTCATGGCACCGATGCTCCGACGGCCCGGCTCCCCGGCGTACCCCTACTAGTTGGGGTTTCGCTCTAGTTGGGGTTTCGCTGAAATATCTCTGCGACAGAGGTATTCTGATCAGCATGAGCACCGACGTCCTCGCGGAGGAGCTGCTGGCCGCCATCGGCCTGGTGCGTCGTCACCTCCGCCGATCCGCGGGCCGGCCCGCGCCGCTGTCGACGCTGACCGGCTCGCAGGCCGAGCTGGTCCGGACAGTCCGCCGCAACCCAGGCATCTCGGTGACCGAGGCCGCCGCCGAGCTGGGCCTGGTCGCGAACACGGTGTCGACGCTGGTCGGCCAGCTGATCGAGCGCGGGCTCCTGGTGCGCGCCCCGGACGAGTCCGACCGGCGTGTCGCCCGGCTGACGTTGACCGAGCCGGCCCGTGAACAGGTCGAGGCTTGGCGCGACCGCCGTACGGCGCTCGTCACCGAGGCGCTCGACGGCCTCGAGCGGGACGAACGTGAGGCACTGCGAGCCGCTTTGCCGGTTCTCGGCGTGCTCGCGGAGCGGTTGCACCCGCAGCAAGACGAACGTGCCCTGGTCCAGCAAGGAAAGGAGCGAGGATGAGTGCGGACGCAGCGCCCGAGTCAGTCCCGGCCGTCCGGATCGACGGCTTGACCCATCGGTTCGGCGACCATCTTGCCGTCGACAATCTGGACCTATCCGTCTCGCCAGGCGAGTGTTTCGGCCTGCTCGGTCCGAACGGCGCCGGCAAGACCACCACGCTGCGCGTCCTCAACACCCTCTACCCACCGCAGTCCGGCACGGTCCGGGTGTTCGGGCTGAATGTCCACACCGACGCGATGGCGGTACGACGGATGCTCGGTTACGTCCCGCAGCAGCTGTCGATCGAGGGGGCGCTGACCGCCCGGGAGAACGTGTCATGGTTCGCGCGGCTGTTCGACGTACCGCGTCGGGAGCGGGCTGCTCGGGTCGCCGAGGTGCTCGAGATCGTCGACCTGACCGACGCCGCCGATCGGCTCGCGTCGACGTACTCCGGTGGCATGGTGCGCCGCCTGGAGCTGGCCCAGGCGCTGGTCAACCGGCCGGCTCTGCTGGTGCTGGACGAGCCAACGGTCGGCCTCGACCCGGTCGCTCGCGACTCGGTCTGGGCGCGTGTTCAGGACATGCAGGAGCGGTACGGGATGACCGTGCTGCTGACCACGCACTACATGGAGGAGGCCGATCTGCTGTGCGATCGGGTCGCCCTGATGCACGAGGGCCGGTTGCGCGCGGTCGGTTCGCCGGACGATCTCAAGGCCGAGCTCGGACCCGAGGCCAGCCTCGAAGACGTGTTCCGCCACCACACCGGCGAGAGTCTCGCCGCTGCCGAGAAGGGAGGCCTGCGCGATGTCCGTGGCACCCGTCGCACCGCCCAGCGCATGGGCTGAGTCCAGGCCCCGGGCCGCCGTCCGGCTGCTCTCGCGGATCGGAACGTTCTGCCTGGTCGAGTTGCAGAAGCTGCGGCACGACCGGACAGAGCTGATCACCCGCGCGATCCAGCCGATCCTGTGGCTGGTCATCTTCGGCCAGACGTTCAGCCGGATCCGGGCGATCCCCACCGGCGACGTTCCGTACCTGGACTATCTCGCGCCGGGCATCATCGCGCAGTCCGCGCTGTTCGTGGCGATCTTCTACGGCATCCAGATCATCTGGGAACGCGACGCGGGGATCCTCACCAAGCTCCTCGTCACGCCAAGCCCGCGCTCGGCGCTGGTAGCCGGCAAGGCGTTCGCGGCCGGCGTACGGACGATCTCGCAGGCGATCGTGGTCATCATCGTCGCCGCACTGCTCGGCGTCAGCATGACGTGGAACCCGCTCAAACTGCTGGCCGTGCTCGTGGTCGTCGTCCTCGGTGCGGCGTTCTTCTCGTGCCTGTCGATGACGATCGCCGGCCTGGTCCTGCGACGCGACCGCCTGATGGGCATCGGCCAGGCGATCACCATGCCACTCTTCTTCGCGTCCAACGCGTTGTACCCCGTCAGCCTGATGCCCGAGTGGCTCCGAGTCATCAGCCACGTCAATCCCCTCACCTACGAGGTCAGCGCCCTCCGCGGCCTCCTCATCGGCCAACCCACGAACTACTGGCTCGACTTCGGAGTCCTCACCGTCGCCGCCATAGCCGGCATCTGCGCAGCCGCATCCCTGATGGGCCGCCTCGCCCGTTAGAGGTCGTGGCGGATCCAGATGTTGGGTTCTACATAGACGGCGTGGTCGTGGCGTACGTCGCAGTGGACCGGGACCAGGGCCTTGGGGACGATGACATCGCCGGTGGTGTCGAAGGGGAGGCCGGTCCATTCGCGCCACTCGGCCAGGGTGCCTGCGATGACCATCGAGCGTGGTGCGATCTGGATGATCTTGCCGCCTGCCTTGAGGTGGACTCGTAGCCAGGGATCGGTTGGGAGGCCGTCGTCTCTGAGTTGATTGATGTACTCCGTCATCGGCTGGTTCGCGTCGGTCTTGCCGTTCGGGCGGACCGGCGCGTACAGGGTCTCGTGGCCCTTGGCCTTCACCGCGGCACGCATGGCGGCGAGCATCTCGTGAGACAGACCACGGCCGAGGTGGCTCGGGCGGATCAGGATCTCCAGGGCACTCGACACATTCGGCTGACGGCCGTTGCGCAGGTCCCAGAAGCCCCAGTGCAGGACGCGGTCCCAGCCGCCGGTCGGGAGCTCCGTACGGTTCTCGTCCGGAAAGACGAACGGAATGCTCCGGCCGTGCGCGACCAACTCACCGTCCTCGGTCGCGACCACGCACTGGTCGGGAAACTGGACCGGCACCTGACCCATGAACGCGTTGCCGATCGGATCGTTGTGCATGAACTCCGGCCATGCGTCGGCGAACTCGTACATCCGCTCCAAGTACTCAGGCCGCTCGGCCAACGTGGTGATCACGATCTCGGACATGCCTCGCAGTCTGGCACTGAACCAGGACCAGTACGGCGACAAGCGTGGTAATCACCCCCGCTCCGACCAGGGTGAGCTCGGCGCCGGCCGCCGCGATGATCGGTCCACCGGCCAGCATCCCCGCGGAACTCCCCGCGCTCACCACGACACTCTGACCCGACAACAGCGCCCGCCGCTCAGCCCCGACCGACGACCGGGTGATCACGACAGAGATCGCGGCGATCCCCAGTACGACGGTCAGTCCCGACACCGCACCCATCACGGCGACGACCGCCGGCGTGGTCGACAGACCCATCCCGATCCAGCACAGCCCCATGCAGGCCCACGCAACGGACGCGAGCGGCACCGGCTTGGTACGCCGTACCACCGCCAGCGAGATCGCGGTGCCGATGACCGAACCCACGCCGTACCCGGTCATGCCGGCAGCCAGGTAGATGCCGGGCCGGCCGCGCTCCTCCCCGATGATCGACAACCCCAGCGTGAACGCGAACCACGTCACGCAGCCGGTGCCGCGGACGATCCAGCCGTAGAGCACGTCGCGACGTCCTGCGAGACTCGCCCGGATCGAGGGTGGCGCCGGACCGTCGGGCGCTCGCTCGGCCCGCACGCTGCACGCCAGAAGACCGGCGGCGAACACAGCGGCCGCCTCGATCCAGAGCAGGCCGTTGGTGAGGCCGGTGGAAACCGCCAGCGCGCCGATGGCCGGTCCGATCATCATGCCGATTCTGCGCAGACCGTCCTGCCAGGTGAGCAGTACGACGGCCTTGCCCTCGCCCCACCGGTCTCCCGTATCAGCCAACAGCGCCGACCGGCCCGGGGTGGACAACGCATCACCGCAGCCCAGTAGCAGCCCGCCGGCCACCAGTACCTCCGGTGTGAGCAGCCCGAGTGCGGCAGCCGCGGGCACCAATGCCAAAGCCATCGCTGACACCATCGCGACGATCGCCAACCGCGGTCCCGAGTCCACCCACTGGCGGGCCTTCCGCGCCCACCACGGCGACAGCAGCACCGGTACGCCGGCCGCACCACCGACCAGTCCGGTCGCGGCGACCGACCCCGTCTCTCGCAAGATCACCAGTGGCAGCGCAACCTGCGTGATCCGGAGCGCGAAGTCCGCCACTCCCCCGCCGGCCAGCAGCGCCAGCGCTTCGAACCTCGCTCTCATGCCTTTGATTCTTCGAGTTTTCAGGTCGTCCAGGTAGCCGGCAAACGTTTGGCGGTGGCCATAGGCTGAACCTATGCCCTCATTACCGTCGGTCGATGATCTGCGGCTGGTCCAGGCCGTCACCCGGACGGGCGCCGTCGGCACCGCCGCCCGCGAGCTGCGCATCTCCCAACCGTCCGCCTCTCAGCGGCTGGCCCGGCTGGAACGCGCCTGCGGCGCCAAACTGTTCGAACGCGACACCCGCGGCGCCCGCCCGACCCCGGCCGGCGCCGAGCTCAGCCGCCGGGCCGACCACATCCTCGGCCACCTCGAGGAGGTGTACGGCGCCACCCGCGCGGCCGCCACCGGACGGCAACTCGTCGTCGGCACCTTCTCCAGCCTGGCACCGATCCTGTTCCCGATCCTGGACGCCGACCTGCCCGACCTGGACATCCAGCAACAGGTCGACCATGGTCAGTTCCTGGTCGAACGCGTCGCGGAAGGCACCATGGACGCCGCCTTCATCGCGATCGCCGAGCAGATGAGCCTGCCTCGCGGCACCATCGCCCGCCGCGTCGGCCACGACGAACTCGTTCTCTTCGTGCCACCCGGCGCTCGCCCACCAGGTCGCGGCCGGCAGCCGTTGAAGGACCGGCCGATCGCATACTCGACGTACGACCGCGGTAGCGAGGACATCCACGCCCGGCTGGTCGCGCTCGGCGCTATCCCGCGCCGAGGCGTCACCCTCAGCACCACGGTCGCCATGGCCCGCCGCCGCGCCCACCTGGCCCTGATCCCCCGCAGCGCGCTCGCCACCGAGCTCCGCCCCGGCGAGCACCTCATCGCCGCCCCCTTCCGCTACCGCCTCACCCTCTCCGTCGTCACGACCCCGACGCCGCCCAAACCCCTCCTCCGCCACCTCCCCCAACTCCGCACCACGTTGAACTTGTCGTGAACACCGGTGAGCCGCGACCCGAGGTACGGCACACTCGGCCCCATGAACCTGGGGCGGTTGGCGGGCGGGCGACGGCTGTTGACGGCGTTCTGGGGTACGACGGTCGTGCAAGTGGCAGCCGTTGCCTTCGACGTCAACATCCTCAAGCAAGCCAGCAAGGTGTCACTGATGCCATTGCTGTGGTCGTGGTCGCGGACGCAAGACGCACCACCACTCCTCCAGGCCGCGCTGCTGGCATCAGCCGCCGGTGACCTGCTCCTCGAGACCGACCTCCAACTGGCCGGCATCGCCGCCTTCGCCGCGGCCCACGCCTGCTACCTCGCCGTCTACCTCGCCAACCCCGCAGAACGCTCGTGGCGTGTCCTGGCCGCGTACAGCGCTCTCTGGGCGGCCCTGATCGCGGTCCTCGCACCGGGCTTGGGCAGTCAGCGGGTCCCCGTCGCCGCCTACGCCTTGTTGCTGACGGCAACAAGCGATCGCCTCCCGCTGGCACAACCCGCGGAGCGGGCTCGGCGGCACCCTTTTCCTGATCTCCGACGCCCTGATCGCGCTGCGCATGGCCGGCCGCGACTTCCCGGGCCGCGGTGCGCTCACGATGGCGACGTACGCCGTCGGCCAGTACCTGCTCACGTCCGGGGTGACCGCATCGCGAGCCGATCCTGACCGGTAGTGGTCACCGGCGTTGACCTCTGATCCGGGATCACGTGGGCTGGTCGCATGCCGACCGTGAACGAGGTACGCAACCAGTTCCGGACTCCGCCGCCCGAGGGGCGGCCGATGATGCGGTGGTGGTGGTTCGGGCCGTCGGTGGACCGGCATGAGCTCGACCGCCAACTGCAGGCGATGGCCGCCGCCGGGCTCGGTGGCGTCGAGGTCGCCTTCGTCTATCCCCTGAGTCCGGTCGACACGCCGTTCGGCTCGGACAAGTTCCTCGGCGACGTCCGGCACGCCGCTCGCTCGGCCCGCGACCTGGGGCTGCGCTTCGATCTGACGCTCGGCAGCGGCTGGTCGTTCGGCGGCGGTCACATCGGACCGGACCTGGCCGCGCGCAGGCTCTGCTGGGAACGGCGAGAGATCGCTCTCCAGGCGTACGACGTCCCCGTGGTGGAGGCCTGGCCGGGAGACGAGCTGGTCGCCGCGTTCGTGGGCGAAGGGTCCTCCGGCGTGCCCTCGACGTACGTCGAGGTTCCGGTGACCGACGGCAGGATCCGGGTCCCGCAAGGGAACGGGCCGCGCGAGGTGCTGCTCGCGTACTCGCGGTTGACGGGCCAGAACGTCAAGCGGGCCGCGGCCGGCGCCGAGGGACCGGCGCTCGACCACTACTCGGCGGCCGCGGCGGTAGAACACATCAGGTGCGTCGCAGAGCCGCTGCTGATGGCGGCCACTCCGGAGCTGGTCGGCTCGGTGTTCTGCGACAGCCTCGAGGTCTACCGGGCCGACTGGACGCCTGGCATCCTCGAGGAGTTCGGCCGCCGGCGGGGCTACGAACTCCGGCCGCGTCTGTACGAGTTGCTCGTCGACACGCCCGGCTCGAGGCAGCTGCGCATCGACTTCCACCGGACGTTGTCGGAGCTGTACGAGGAGAACTTCGTCGCCGTCTTCCAGCGCTGGGCGTCCGGCCACGGCGTACCGTTCCGGATCCAGAGCTACGGCGAGCCGCCGGCGACGATGAGCAGCTACCGCTTCGCCGACCTCTTCGAGGGCGAGGGCTGGGGGTGGACGAGCATCCCGGAGACGCGGTGGGCGTCCTCGGCCGCGAGCATCCATGGCCGCTCGGTCGTGTCGGCGGAGGCCTGGACCTGGGTCCACTCGCCGTCGTTCCGTGCGACCCCACTCGATCTCAAAGGTGAAGCGCACGAGCACTTCCTGTCCGGGGTGAATCAGCTGATCGGGCACGGCTGGCCGTACTCGCCGTCCGGCGGACCCGGGCTCGGCTGGATCTTCTACGCCGCCGGCGCGCTGGACGACCGCAACCCTTGGTGGCCGATGGCAACGGATCTCTTCGGCTACCTGCACCGCCTGTCCTGGTTGCTGCAGCAGGGAACCCCGGTCCGCCCGGTCAAGGTCTACGTGCCGGCCTCCGACGCGTACGCCGCCATGCGTGGCGACGTCGGCGGGTCACTCAACCTCTACCGCGTCGTACGACGGCTGATCGGTGACGAGATCCCGCGGATCATCCGGTCGGCGGGACTCGACTTCGACCTGATCGACGACGACGCTCTGGCTGCGCTCGATCCGGCCGAGGTGCCGCTGGTCGTCGTGGCCGATGCGGCCACGATGCCGGAGGCAACTACACGCTGGCTGGATGCGGTCCGCGCGGCCGGTGGCTCGGTGGTCAGCGATCCGTCGGCGGTACTCCCGGCCGCACCCGTGACAGCGCCGGCCGACGTCGGGGTGGTGCACCGGCGACTGGCCGACGGGGACGTGTACTTCGTCGCGAACACCGGCAACGAGACGCGGACAGTCCGCTGCGACGGGCCGGTGGAGCAGTGGGATCCGTCAACCGGCGCGGTCGCGGTCGTCGACGGCTCGGAGGTGACCTTGCATGCCTACGAGGCGACCGTCCTCGTCCCGGGCAGCTCGTCGGTAGAACGCACTGCGGTGGAGGAGGTGACGGTCGGCTCGGCTGGAGGGGCGTGGGTGGTCGACTTCGACGGCGAGACCACGCCCGTGACCCTTCCGCACCGATGGGAGGACGATCCCGCGCGAGCGACGTACTCGGGATCCGCGGTCTACGAGACCGAGATCGACATTCCGCAGCTCGACGCGACCACGCGCGTGCTGCTCGACTTCGGCGTGGGTGACGCCGTACCGGCCGGAATCGAGAGCTACCTGCCGGACAACTCCTACCGGGCGTTGCTCGTGCCGCCGATCGGAGTCGCCGCGGAGGTCTGGCTCAACGGCGTCCCGTGCGGTGCGCTCTGGGCGCCGCCGTACCGCCTCGATCTGACGCACGCGGCGAAGCCCGGGCCCAACGCGCTGCGCATCGTCGTCCACAACACCTTGGCCAACGCTCTGGCAGCCGATGAACACCTCGAGCCGCTGGTCGAATCGGTGACCGCCCAATACGGCCACCGATTCGACATGCAGAACATCGAGAACGCCGCCGACTTCCTGAACTCAGGCCTGTTCAACCCGCCGGTGGTGGTCCTCCAGCGTCAGGCCTGAACCGATCCACGGCCTCACAGCCAGCCGCGGCGCGCTGCAGTGAGGCTGGCCTGGAAGCGGGTCGAGGCGCCGAGCTCATGCATCAGCCGGTGGATACGCCGTTGCGTCGTCCGCTCACTCCAGCCCTGTGAGCGGGCGATCGCCGCATCCGTGAGGCCGGAGGCAAGCAGAGTCAACAGGCACCGAGTGTCAGCATCCGGTTCGCCGGACCCGGCGCCCAGCGTCGCGCCGTGGGCGGGGTGTGGCCGTAGGTCTGACAGGACGACCGCCCGTTCCCATTCGGCTTCGAACAGGGACTCCAGTGCAACGAGCATCGGCGACGGCTGGATGAGGTAGGCCGCCGACTGGCCGCCGGCCGCGAGGCTGAAGGGGATGATGGCCACCCGGTTGTCGCTGATCACCAGCTTCAGCGGCAACTCGGGGCGTACCCGCGCCTTCTCCCCCGCTCTGATACTGGGTCCGATGTCGGAGTTCATCCGCCCCGGCCAGGCCACCGCCTCCTGGCTGTAGATCACCCGGTGGACCACGCCGCTGCGCTGTCGCTGGATCTGCAGATCGAGGTTGGACCCCGGCCGGTCGACGTACGGCGGCCGGTCGAACGCACGGACCTCGCGGCGAGCGTCAGCCGTCAGCCTTCCCACCGCCGAGCTGATGTCATCGCGGTCGGTGAGCAGTTCGACCGCCATCTCGGGATGCGTGATCCGGGCCGCCTCGCGATACGTCTCCATCAACTGGTGGACCACGGAGCGCGCTTCGTCCAGGCGATGCTGCTGCTCGTCGATCAGCGCGGTCACCGCGACGTCGGGGACCGTGGCCGAGAAGCGCGGCGGCCGTCCGGCGGTCCGGGCTGCGAGGCCGTCCTTGACCAGGGCGGACAGCAGCCGCCCGACACCCGCCGCGGTCAGTCCGCACGTCTCGGCCAGCTCCGAAGCCGTGCACCGCGGCTGCCCGACCAAGGCGGTATATACGTGCTCTGTTTCGCCCGTGAGTCCCAGCACGTCGAGTTTCATGAATCCTCCGCCAAGCCGGTGGCGACTCTCCGCCACCCGGCGTACTTCGGCCACCAGCATGCCTTGTGCCGTTGCTGTCTGCGTTGACATCCTCCATCAGTGACAGGCGGATCATTCGCCCCGTCCACGCCCGCCCCGTCCACGCCCGCCCCGTCGACCCCCACTGGCAGCCGCTCCCCCCGGCTGCCTGCTGTGTCCTGCCCGAAAGGCCTGCCCATGCATCACCTTCGTCTGCGGTACCGACGGCTCGGCGCCGCAGTTCTCGCCCTGGCGAGCGTGACCGCCGCCGTCACCTCCGGCACCGCATCCGCCTCCCAGTCAGCCGCCGTCGCGGCCACCGAGGCCGCGCCCGGCGGTGCCGGTCCACTGCCCATCGGCGCAACCCCACTGGACGGCTCGACCAGAGGCGCCGCCAAGCCACCTGCCCAGCGGCAAGGAGTGGTGCCGGGCCAGGTGCTGGTCACACTGAACCAGGACACCTCGGTGACCGGACCCGCACTCCCCGGAAAGGCCCAGAGCAGGCTGGCCGCCCGGGGCCCGCAGACCAGCGACAAGGCGCTCGACGCAAAGCTGCGCTCGGTCGGTGCCACCTCCCTACACCCGCTGTTCCCGACGCTCTCCACGACTGCCGCGAGCTCGCTGACCGAGTCGGCACGCGGCCAACTGGGCACCGATGTACCTGACCTGTCACGGACCTACGTCGTCAACGTGACGGAGAAGGACTCGGCGGCCGTTGCCAGCGCCCTCCAGGGCACCTCCGGAGTCGCGTACGCCGAACCGGACCGCTACGTGAACACCATGAACGCCGGCCCCCAGCCCCTGCCCGCCGCCGCGAAGTCCCTCGCCACGGCACCGCCGGCCGCGAAGGCCCCCGCGGGGAACAACCCGGCTGGCGTGCCGTCGAACTACGCCGTGTCGAACTCCGCCCAGGCCTTCCTCAACGCCGGTGGGGTGAACGCGATCGGCGCCTTCACCACCCTTCAGGACGGCTACGGCCAGCAACCCGGCACCGGCGAGATCATCACCAACGTGTCCATCGGTGACCTCACCGACCAGTCGATGGCCGACGCCGGGGACGACTACGTCAAGGGCTACGGCCCGACCACGGTCCTGAAGGACGGCCGCCGCTACCTCGATCTGCCGTCGATGCCGCTGATCCCGACGTACGTCGCCGGCGCCGACGGTTCGCTCGACCCGGCCGGCTCGACCAAGAACCAGGATCCCGCGCTCGGCGAGGTGCTCCTCGACTTCAGTGTGATGGCCCCGCTGCCCCACGATCGTCAGCGCGACGGCGCCACCGGGAGCGGCTACACCGACCTGCTCGGGATCGCGCCCGGCGCCGAGTACCGGCTGGTGGTGCCGCAGGAGCCGACGATCAAGCAGATCGCCGGCGCGCTGCTGGCCGCCGCCCACCAGACACCGCGCCCCAGCGTCATCACCGCGAGCCTCGGCTTCGGCACCGATTCGGTCGGGTTCCCGGGCCGCTACCTGGAGGACGACCCGTACGTCCGGTCCGTGGTCGCCTCGATCGTCAAGCAGGACGGCATCGTCGTCGCGATCTCCTCGAACGACGGCACCCGGCTCTACACCCCGGCCGCGGTCGGCCCCGACGGTGGCAGCACCCCGACCGACAAGGCCGCGAACACCGCCTCCGCCACCACGATCGACGATGTCTCGCTGACCACCACGCCGTCCCAGGTACCCGACAGCGGCGCCATTGCCGCTGGCGGCACCACATTGGACGACACGCTCGCGGTGCCGGCGAACGCCGGCGGATCGCAGATCGGCACCTACGCAGAGACCCGGATCAGCGGCTTCGGCAGCTTCTCCTCCGGCTTCGGCAGCCGGGTGGACCTGTCCGCTCCCAGTGACAACATCATCGCCTTCCAGCACTCCCAGGGCGACAGCGCACAAGCCGTCACTCCGGTGTTCAACGGTGGTACGTCGGCATCCGCGCCCGAGATCGCCGCGGCCGCTGCGGTTGTGCTCCAGGCAGGTCGGCTGGCCGGCCATCGACTGAGCCCTCAACAGGTCCGGGATCTGCTGAAGGAGACCGGCCGCGCGGTCCAGACTCCGCCGCAGATCGACCGAACGCTGCACGTCGGGCCACAGATCGACGTGACCGCCGCGACCGAGACGGCGCTGGGCGGCAAACTGAAGAGCGCCCACCCGTCGATCGCGCGGCTGTCTGTCGCCCACCGAGTCACTGTGGGCAGCCTCGGCGGCACCTTCCTGGAGACCACCGACCAGGACCGGATCGACCTCGGTGACATGGCCTCCGGCGGCAACGGCGAAGGCCTGGTCGGCCCCGTGACCTTCGCCGCCGACGTCACGGGACTGCCCGGAAACACCACGCCCCGGTACACCCTCACCCTCGGCACCGAGCATCCGGTCACGTTCTCCTCCGACACCCCGTCGATCCGGGTGACGCCCCGTCAGCTCTTGTCGTCGGCAGGGCTCGCGCTGGTCTCCACCACCGACCGCAGCGTCGACTACACCTTCCAACTGCTGATCGACGGCAAGGCACAGGCCACCGTGCACCGCACCCTGATCATCGGCCCGAGCGATGGCCGGTACGTCGAGTCCACCGCGCCGCTCGCCCCGGCGACTGCCCAGGCAGGGCGCCCGGTCACCGTGTCGTACGACCTCACCGGTGTCACCACCGCAACCGCCCCCGAGTTGGTCGTATCCACCGTCGGCCACTGGAATCCGGTCCTCGGCCCGATCTTCTCAGCGGCCTGGCACCAGCCCCTCACCGCGTCCACCGGCACCGTCACCATCCCAGCTGACGCGTTCCAGGGCGGAGGCGGGATCTATGGCATCGGCATCGCCCAGTCCGGTTTCGGCGGCAACCCCGCCTTCACCAGCTACGGCGAGTTCGCTCCGATCCGGATCGCCGGTGGATCCGAGGCCACCCGACCGGACGCACCGACCATCGTCGGGGCCGCCGCCCTCCAGGACGGTCTGAAGAAGGGCGCTGACCGACACACCGCCGAGGTCACCCGCACCACGCCGGGCTTCGAGCTGCGCTACGACGTACGCGGCATCCCCGGTGCGAAGTCGGCGCTCGTCGAGTTCTCCGCGCCGGCCCCGACGCTCTTCGGCTCGCTGAACACGTTCACCAACGGCAACGGATCCGCACCGGACGACGATGGCGTGAACAGCCCGTCGACCGCGACCAGGACACTGTCCGGCACCTCGGGCACCGTCCGGCTCGACGCGCTGTCGCTCGGCCTGGCCACGTCCGCGAACTACAGTGTCCGGATCCTTGCCCTCGACAACCGGCAGCACGTCGTCGGCCAGGCCTCACCAGTCTCCAACCTGGTCGTCGACGACGGCACCGCACCCGACGGCGACACGCTGCTGAGCTTCGTCGCCGCCGGCAACGACTCGATCGCCGCCCTGCGCACCACCACCGGCGGCAGCGAGGTTCGGCACTACTCCACCGCAACCGGCACGTACGGCGCGGCGCTGACCTCCGACTCCGGCACCGGCTCCGACTACCACGTGATCGGCGTCGCCCCGGATTCGCACCGGGCGCTGCTCGCCCACGCGGCCCAGGCAACGGGCGACGTCCAGCTGGAGACCTGGGACACGGCGACCGGCACGCTGGTCGGCAGTTCGGTCCTCCGGGCCACGGAGTACCGGGTCGTCGCCGGACGGGTCGACGCGAAGCGCAACCGGGCCGCGGTCCTGGTTCGCGCCATCACCGGCAACATCGACTCGGTGATCCCGATCGATCTCGCCGACGGCGCCGCCGGAAGCCCGATCGTTGCTGATGGCAACGGTGAGGTCACGGCCGGGACCTACAGCCTGCTGGCCGTCGACCAGTCCACCGGCAGTGTGTTCCTGAGCAAGATCGGCAGCGCGATCCTCTGCCTCGGCGGTGTCGCGCCGGCCAAGGTGGACCTCGACGCCAGGACGGTGACCACCGCGGAGTCGGTGTCGGCTTGCGGCCACGGCATCGCCTCGGACGGCGCGGGCACGCTCTACAACCTGGCGGCCGGCTCGGTCAGCACCAAGATCGCGCCCACTGCCACGCTCACGCCGTACGACGAGGCCACGCAGACCACCGGTGCCGGGTTCGCCCTGCGCAAGGGCGCGCCGACATCGCTCGCTCTGGACAGCGTCCACCACCTCGCCCTGGTGTCGTTCGCGGCTCCCGAGGGGACCGTGTACTTCGGTTCCCAGCAGGGCGTCATCTCCGACAACAACGCGACCAGCCAGGTGGCGGTGGTCGATCTCACCACCGGACAGGTCATCCGCACCCTGAACGGGATCATCGTCACGAACCGGGGCGGCCTGCTCCTGCACGGCGTACAGGACACGTCGCTCCAACTCGATCCGGCGACCCGGACGGCCTGGACGTACAGCCCGGACGGCACGCAGATCCAGCAGTTCTCCTACTAGTAACCACCCTCGGGATGGGGAGCGGCGCTCCCCATCCCGTGGTCAGGCCTGATCGAGGAAGCGGTCCAGGACGCGCGAGCCGAACTCCAGAGAACTCGTGGGAACGCGCTCGTCGATGCCGTGGAACATGCCCATGAAGTCGAGATCCGGAGGCAGCTGCAGCGGCACGAACCCGAAGCAGCGCACGCCCAGCCGGCTCCACGACTTGGCGTCGGTGCCGCCCGACATGAGCAGCGGCGCGGTCCGGCTCTGCGGGTCCTCGGCCGCGAGGCAGGCCTTCATCGCCTCGACCAGGCCGCCGCTGAACTCGGTCTCCAGCGCGATGTCCTCGACCACCGTCTCGCGCCGCACCTTGTCGCCGATCAGCTCGTCGATGGTCGCGAAGAACTCGTCCTCGTACCCCGGCAGGAACCGGCCGTCGATGTGCGCCTCCGCGTCACCCGGGATCACGTTCACCTTGTAGCCGGCGTTCAGCATCGTCGGGTTGGAGCTGTTGCGGATCGTCGCGCCGAACATCCGGCTGAAGCTGCCCAGCTTCGTCAGCGTCGTGGTCATGTCGTCGGGGTCGAGCTCGATCTCGAGCACGTCCTCCAGCGTCTTCAGGAACTCCCGGACCGTCGGCGTGATCCGCAGCGGCCACTCGTGCCGGCCGATCCGGGTGACCGCCTCGACCAGGTTCGTGACCGCGTTGTCCGTGTTCACCATCGACCCGTGCCCCGCCGTACCGCGGGCCTTGAGCCGCATCCAGTTCATGCCCTTCTCGGCGGTCTCGATCAGGTACAGCCGCAGGTCGTCCTTGACCGTGATCGAGAACCCGCCGACCTCGCCGATCCCCTCGGTGCAGTCGGCGACGGTGTCCGGGTGGTTGTTGATCAGCCACTGTGCGCCGTACACACCGCCGGCCTCCTCGTCGGCGGTGAAGACGAGCCGGACCGGTCGCCGCGGCTTCACACCGGCCCGCTGCCGGGCCCGGACCACCGACAGCACCATCGCGTCGAAGTCCTTCATGTCGACCGCGCCGCGACCCCAGACGCAGCCGTCGAAGATCTCACCCGCGAACGGGTCGACCTTCCAGTCCTTCGGATCCGCCGGTACGACGTCCAGGTGGCCGTGCACGAGCAGCGGATCGGCGCTCTGGTCCTCGCCCTCCCAGTGCGCGACCAGGGTCGCCCGGCCCGGCTCCGACTCGTAGATCGTGGACTCGATCCCGACCTCGTCCAGCTTGGCCGCGACGTACTCGGCGGCCACCCGCTCACCGTTACTCCTGCCGTTGCCGTAGTTCGTGGTGTCGATCCGGATCAGCTCGCTACAGAGCTCCACCACCTCGGCGTCGGGGGTGTACGCCGTACGGCCGCTGGGGGTCGGTGTAGTCATGCGGCCCATCCTCCCCCACCGGGCCGTCCGGAACCGAGTCAGGTCAGGGTGATCGAGTCGCCCGACACGGTGATCTGCTTCGGCGGGAGGGGTCTCGGGGCCGGACCGTCGACCACGGCGCCGGTGGCGATCGCGTACTTGCTGCCGTGGCAGTCGCAGTTGATGGTGCCGTTCGCGACCGACGCGACCGGGCATCCCAGATGCGTGCAGATCGAGCTGAACGCCTTGAACGTGCCCTTGACCGGCTGGGTGACGACCACCTCGTTCGGCGCGAAGATCTTTCCGCCGCCGACCGGGATCTCCTCGGTCTTCCCGAGCACGGCGTTGGCCGGTGCCGAGGCCGGCGTGTTCTCGGGTTCGCCGTACGTGGAGCAACCGGCCACAGTGACGCCGAGTACGGCGGCAAGGACGGTGCGGCGAGCGGGTTCGTTCATGGCTCGTCCTTTCACCTGATCACGCCGAATGTGTTGAAGAACCAGAGCGACGAGGTCAGCCATAGACCGACCAGGCCGGTGAATACCGCGCCGCCCACGACTGGCAGCAGCCAGGACGGCGCGTCCGTACGACTCAACGTGAGCATCTTCGCGACGAACGCGCCATAGAAGAAGCAGCCGAGGAGTGAATGGATCAGTACGCGCGGTTCGCCGTACTGGAAGCCCAGCGCGTACAGGCAGTGCGCGACCACGGGGAGCGTGACCGCGATGGCCGCGCGGCCCGACCAGCGGTGCACCGGGCCGACCCAGGATCGTCCGGACAGGCCGCGGAGATGTCCCATCAACGCCCCTGCTGTCACGATCTGAACCAGCGCGAGCACGAGGGCGACGGTCGCCAGCCAGCTCTTGACCGACTGGAAGCTCGAGAAGCCCGCGATGTTGATGGCGACGCCGGTGGGATCGTGGAGCCGGCCGTAGACGCCCAGCGCGACGGCGACGAGGGCGCCGACCGAGAGCGGAATCGCGACCCTGCTCACCTGGTGGACCGGCACCGTGGTCATAGCTCTCCTCAGAAGGTCTCGTCGCCGTTGATCGACCGCGCCGGGTCCGGTACGCCGGTGGCGAAACCAGTGGACGGATCGAGTTGCGGGGCAGGGGCGGGTGAGCCGTCGTTGTCGACCCCGACCTGGCTGCCGTCGGGCAGGACGATCCACCCGATGGTCCTGCCGCTGCCCGACGATCGGTAGAGCCCGGCCGGCGGCCCAGCGAGGTCGATAGCGAACCGCAGGGTGCGTCCGTCAAGGCTCAGCGATCCGGTCGCCGTCTGCGCATCGATGGTGGCGGCCAGCCGTTCACCAGTCCGGGATCGCAGTGCGATCTCCCCGTCAGCAACCGTCCCCGTCAGCCAGGCCTCCAGGCGGCGGCCGTCGCAGACGTACGCGACGGCCTGCTCACCCTTGACCGCAATGGCAACCGTGGCCTCACGCTCCGTCGTCTTCCCGACGTACGTGGCCGTCAGTTGTTTCGTCGGCGTTGGCGTCGGCTCACTGGTTGGAGGTTCTGTTGTGGGCGGCGCCTCCGTGGTCGGCGGCGCTGTGGTCGGTGCCGACGTAGGGGTCGCGGCCGCGGTCTCTGTCGGGGTCCCGGTCTGGGTGCTGTTCACCACGAGCAGGGCAACGAGACCCACGGCCGTGGCCGCGAGCGTCACCAACGGACTCCGTTGCCCCATCTCGTCTCCCCCCGGAGCGCATTGACACGAGGATCTCGCCCACCGCGCACCCGGTCAACGGCTGAGCCCGGCCCCGGTGCGGATCCGGATCGGACGGGTACGTTGGGTGTATGAAGGGCGATCGGGTCGAGATCGTCGTCGACACCGGCAACGGCGCCTCGGTGTACGAGATCGCGGCGACCAAGGCGGGACGCCGGGTCGACGTCACCACCAGCCGCAACGTGATCGAGGTCGTCGAGGTGACCCGGTCCGGTACGCCGATCCGCACCGCCCGCTTCCTCTCCGCCCGGGTGATCGCCCTCGTGGAGCACCCCGCCGGCGAGCCTCCGGCCGACGGACACCGTTCAGCCCCGGGCCGATGAAGACTGAACACGTCGTCGTCGACGCCCGCGATGCGCAACTGCCAGGGGATCTGGCCGTGCCGGCCCCGGCAGCCGGTCTGGTCATCTTCGCCCACGGCAGCGACAGCAGCCGTCACAGTCCCCGGAACAAGTACGTCGCCGATGTCCTCAACCGGGCCGGCATCGCGACCCTGCTGTTCGACCTGTTGTCGCCGGCGGAGGCCCGGGATCGGCGGAACGTCTTCGACATCCCGCTGCTGGCCGAGCGTTTGACGGCTGCCCACGAGTGGGCCGGCCGGCGTCCCGGCCTGGACAGCCTCGCGGTCGGCTACTTCGGCGCGAGTACAGGCGGTGCTGCCGCGTTGTGGTCGGCGGGTAGCGGTTCCGACGACGTGCGTGCGGTGGTCTCCCGAGGCGGACGAGTCGACCTGGCCGGCGCTCGACTTGCCGACGTGACGGCACCCACTCTCCTCATCGTCGGCGAACTGGACACCGACGTACTCGGCTTCAATCGTGACGCCCGACGCCGCCTTCGCTGTGCCGAAGACCTCGAGATCGTTGCCGACGCCACCCATCTCTTCACCGAACCCGGCGCCCTCGAACGGGTGGCCGAACTGGCCCGCGACTGGTTCCGCACCCACCTATGACCTGGCCGACCGAACCCGCCGAACTGATCTCGCTGCAGCAACAGCTCGCCGGCGCGCACCCCACACCGTGGACTCCACCGGACCGGTTCCTGATCGGCGGAGTCTGGGCCTGTTTCCCGCGCGGCTTGGCGGGTCCGGGCTCGGCCGGCGACCGCGCTTGGGCCGCCGCGCTCGTCCTGGATCACCATCGGGTCGTCACACAGGAGCTGGTGACCGGCCGCGTCGCGGGTCCTTACCTTCCCGGACTGCTGGCCATCCGACTAGGCCCGCTGTGGGAGGACGTCGTACGACGTCTCCGGCCCAGTCCCGCCGTACTGCTCGTCGACGCCACCGGACGCGATCACCCACAACGCGCCGGGCTGGCGTTGCACCTTGGCGCCGTTCTGGACCTCCCGACCGTCGGCGTCACGCACCGCCCGTTGATCGCCTCCGGAGATTGGCCGGCCGATGAGCGTGGCGCGACCGCACCGTTGACGATCGGCACCGACCAGGTCGCGGCCTGGCTCCGCACCCGGCAAGGCACCCGTCCGGTCGTGGTGCACCCGGGCTGGCGGACCGACCTGGCCACAGCGATCCGGATCGTCTCGGGGTCGCTCGACGGACATCGGACTCCCCAGCCGTTGCGGGCGGCCCGCCGGGCCGCCCGTCGCGCCCGCGGGTCAGAGCACCTTCAGGCCGTACATCTCGCCTAATGGGTCGGCGATCAGCTCGATCCTGGCGCCATCGGGGTCGCGGAAGTAGATCGACGTACCGCTCTCCTCCAGGTACTCGACACCGGCCTCGTCGAGGTTCTTCTTCAGTTGCTGCCACTTGGCCGGCTCCACCGAGATCGCCATGTGGTGCAGTCCGCCCAGGACTTCGGCGTACGGACCGAGGTCCAGGCCGGGGAAGTCGAAGAACGCGAGCAGGTTGCCGTTGCCGATGTCGAAGAAGAAGTGGTTCGAACCCTCGTAGTCCCGGTTCCCGACGATCTCCGTCAGCGGGAACTCGAGGACGCCTTGGTAGAACTTGATGGTGCGCTCGACGTCCGCACACAGGAGCGCGGTGTGGTGCAGCCCCCGTGCGGAACTGGTCCCGCCCGGTTTGAGGTACGTCGTTCTGATCCGGTCACGCTCGGCCTCGATCGCGGGCAGGTCGATATCCGTCATGGGTCCCCTCAGATCCGGAAGAACAGGTTGAGATAGCGGTCGGCTACAGCGCGATCGCCCCGGATCGTACCGGCGTTGCTCCGGCCGAACGCGGTCAGGACGAAACTGCCCGGGTCGAACTCGAGTACGGTCGGCAGCCCCGTGATCTCACCGGGTTCGTAATCCATGCCGTCCGCGCCGACCCGCACCAGGGTGTCCCCCGCGTTCGGGCCGCTGGTGATCCGGATTCCGAGCTCACACGGATCCTTGGCGCCGGTGGTGTACTTCCACAGCACGAACATGAACGGCACCAGCAGATCCGCGGCGTCACCCGACAGCCCGTGCGCCCGGCCGGTCCCCTGCCGGATGTCCCAGGAGTGGACGCCGTAGTCCATCAACTGGAACGCCGGGAAGAAGAACGACGGCAGCGGCCCCATGTAGAAGTGCGGGACATTGAACCCGCCCCACTCCTCCGGGCCCAGCGCGTCGAAGATCCCCATCATCTTGTCGAAGTCCACCCGCAGCCGCTCGACCAGCTCGGCCCGCGGCACGTTCCGCAGCGCCAGCGCCTGCTTGTCCACCCGCTCCGCCATCCCCGGCAGCCCGTACGCCGGCGGCACGTCCTCGCCGCCCCGAGCTGCGTCGAAGGCTACGAAGTACGCCTCAGTGGTGTCCGTAATGTGCGCCACCACGTCCCGCACCTGCCAGTGCCCGGCACCGGTCGGCGCCTCCCAGACGTCGTCGGCGTCCACCAGCTCGAAGAACCGCCCGGCCTCCTGCCGAACCACCCCGAGCATCGTCTCCTTACCCTCGAAGGACATGCCGTTCCACTCGCTCACGCCCACTCACCTCCCACCCGCCGACAAGCACTTGAATTTCAAACTACGCCCCCGCCACCCGCGCGTCACCACCCCAGCCACCCGATGTGAATTCCACCCTTGATCTTTGCTACTGTTCTCCGGTCAGCACCGCTGAGGCGGTCAGACCACTCGTCCGGGTGGCGGAATAGGCAGACGCGCTAGCTTGAGGTGCTAGTGCCCTTTACGGGGCGTGGGGGTTCAAGTCCCCCCTCGGACACACATGCTAACCACACGCGGGGTAGGCCTGATGGAGACTTCCATCGTCGCCAGCTCACTCTGGACATCCAGTGATTCAGCGCACCGATCCTTCGTCGGCCACGCTCGTCCTCGCGTCGGCCGCTCTGGTCGCGTTCACGATGATCAGTCTTGTGACGGCGCTATGTCGTGGCCGGTTCAGGTATCGGGTGGGATCGCCTGCCGGACTTGCGGACGACTCGAGCCAAGCGTGAAGCCCGTCAGGATCACGCCGTTCGAGCTCGTCCAGGCAGCGTTCACACGCCATGACGATCCGCAGCCGCGCCGCCGGCGTCGTCGCCAGTCTGAGGGCGTCGAACCTGTCCCGCCACTGTCGGCACAACTCGGCCGTAGAAGCAGCCGCTCCGTCCTCCGCGGCTCGAGTCAGCCCCAGTCGCCTTGCATACCAGCGCACCGCGGGCGGTGAGGCCGCACCGAGCACCAGCGGGAGCCACAGCACCTGAGCACGCAGACATCCCCGACCGGTCGCCTCCGCATCGTGATGATTCGCCAGCGCTGCCTCGATGTGCTCGAACGCCGAGATCCCGACGGACTCCACGCCTGGCTAGCCTCCGCCGCCAGCGCCGGCGGCGACCCCAACCGGTTCCTCCACGACAACGACGCGAACCGGGCAGCACGTCCGGCTAGAGGCGACGTATCCGGCATCGAGGCATCTCGGACAGGCGAGGCGGCGATGCACCGGTTCCGGCTGACCCGCTGGGTGGTCGGTGCACAGCGGCGGAAGCTCGGCCTGATGCGTTGACGTAGCTGCGTGTGAAATCGTTATCCAGCGTCTTGTCGTCTATCAGGGAAACGCACCTACGCTGAAAGCGTCGCCTTCACCTCGAAGCCCACCCCCCGGCTCGGTGAAGGCGGCTCGGCGGCACTTGTCGTTCGCCGGAGTTGATTCTCAGGTGAGTGGTTCGATCCGGTAGCTCCCGCTGTCCTGGATCAACAGGATTCCTTCGCCCTTACCCAACGGAGGCATCGCTCGACCGGTCAATCCCAACACTGCAGCCTCATTCGTGGGGCTGTGCCCGACCACGAGAGCCCGGCCGCCCTCTGGAAGTGCGTCCACCACTTGCCGCAGCGCTGTACCCAGCAACCACGACTCCCGCTCGACCAACTCCGGATCGACCTCCCGGATGGCCTCGACATCCGCGCCCTTTCCGGCAGTCTTGGCGGCATAGCGCCATCGGTCCTCGACCGAGGACCGCAACCCGATCGCGTCTGCGATGGGTACCTCGTCCTGATCGGCAGCGGCCCGCAGAATCTTCAGCATCTCCGTGCATCGAACCGCGCCGGTCGAGACGAACGCCGCATACGGCGGCCGCAGCCGGCCACCGATCGCCTCGGCATCCGCCACGCCCCTCGGCGTCAGGCGATCGCCATCGTTGTCGGTGTGCCGGCGCAACTCGACGTACCGCATGCAGTCAGTCTGCCCGGCCCCGCACAGCCTGCGGAAGACACACGACGCATCTCCCCCGCGATCAGTGCAAGGCAACGGTGAGTAACATGACGGACGGCCCCAGGGCCTCGACGTCATGGCGTTGCGGCGGCACGGCGACCAGATCACCTGGACCGAGCTCCGCTGCCGCGTCCCCGGCATGGACCACAATCCGACCCTGCAGGCACAGCAGGGAAGCGTCCCCCGGACTCTTGTGCTCGCCCATCACCCTGCCCGCGGCAAGAGCCGTCAGCGTCTGCCGGAGCCGAGCACCAAGCCTGCCGTAGACCGTCACCGAGCTGCGCCCACTCTCCGCGGACACTGCCTTCCCGAGCTGGTCAGCGGCCATATCGTTCATCGACGCAACATCCATCATCCGATCATCGCAGACGCTGGTAACGCGGCGGCCTGTCGACAGTGATCGCGACTCATGGGACGACTCCGCGCGTACCTGGTGGCTTGTCACACCCTTGCTGCTGGAGACTCCACGCGGCACGCGACGCGTCCTCGACTGGTGCCCGAAGTACTCGTCATGGCGCCTCGGCTTCGCGGCCGAGCCGGCTGGCGGGGTCAGCGCCTCAGATGGGCCGTTGATGCTCGAGTGAGGCGGGTGGCGATGGGGCCGATGATGTCGTGCAGGTCCGCCGGTTCCTCGATGTCGAAGTCGAAGCCGAGCAGTGCGACCCAGACCGCCAGTTGTTCGAGGGAGGGCGAGCCGACGATCAGGCGGCAGGTGCGGTCGTCGATCGGCTCCACCACACCCGCGGTCGGCGGAACCACCTCCTGCACCTCCTTCGCCGGGGCGTGCAGGACGAAGCGGCCGTGAACGCGGTAGACCGACGTCGAGATACTCGTCGACGTGAGTCGCGCGACATCCTCGTCGGACAACTCGCGGGGCGCGAAGCGCGGGCCGACCGGGACACGCGGAGACATCCGGTCGACGCGGAAGGTGCGCCAGTCGTCACGATCGAGATCCCAGGCAACGAGATACCAACGGCGGCCGGTGTGGACGAGCCGGTGCGGCTCGGTGGTGCGGATGGTCGACGTAGCGGCCTTGTCCCGGTAGTCGAAGCGCAGCCGCTGATGGTCCCGGCAGACCGCAGCGACCGCGGTCAGTATTTCCGGGTCGACGGTGGGCGCGCCACCCGCCAGCGGAACGGTCATCTGCTGCAGGGCGCTCACCCGGTGCCGAAGTCGCGACGGCAACACCTGCTCGAGCTTGGCCAGCGCCCGCAGCGACGTGTCCGCGATGCCCGCCACAGTGCCACCGGCGGCTGTGCGCAGACCGACCGCGACCGCCACGGCCTCGTCGTCGTCCAACAACAGCGGCGGCAGTTGCGCACCCGCACCCAACCGGTATCCGCCGGCAACGCCGAGCGTCGCGTTCACCGGATAGCCGAGGCCGCGGAGCTTGTCGACGTCGCGGCGCACCGTGCGCACTGTGACGCCGAGCCGCTCCGCGAGCTGCTCGCCGGTCCAGTCCCGCTGCGACTGCAGCAGCCCCAGCAGCTTGAGCAGTCTTCCGGAGGTCTCCAGCATGACTGAATTCTGTCACCGAAAGAGGACCGAAGCTGTCCTGTTTCGATTCTAGAGTCGAGACATGGACATCACCACGGACATCCGCCCCTTCCGCATCGACATCCCGCAGGCCGACATCGACGACCTTCACGCCCGGCTCACCCGAGCCCGCTGGGCCGACGACCTGCCCGGCGCCGGCTGGGAGCGCGGCGTGCCGGCGTCGTACCTAAAGCAACTCGCGGACTACTGGGCGACGTCGTACGACTGGCGCAAGCACGAAACCGAACTCAACAGCCATCCGCAGTTCGTCACCACCATCGACGGCGAAGACATCCACTTCCTCCACGTCCGCTCACGCGTCGAGAACGCGACTCCCCTGCTACTCGTCCATGGCTGGCCGGGCTCGGTCGTCGAGTTCCTCGACCTGATCGGCCCGCTGACCGACCCGGTCGCACACGGCGGCGACGAGGCCGACGCCTTCCACCTGGTCATCCCCTCGCACCCCGGCCACGGCTTCTCCGGACCGATCTCCCACACCGGCTGGACCGACGCACGCACCGCCGCCGCCTTCGCCGTACTGATGGAGCGCCTGGGCTACGACCGGTACGCCGCCCAGGGTGGCGACGTCGGCGCCTTCATCCTCCCCGCCCTCGGTCGACTCGCCCCCGACAAGATGATCGGCATCCACCTCAACGCCCATGTCACGTTCCCCACCGGCGATCCCGCAGACATGGCCGCGCTCACCGAGGCCGAGCGCGTACGGCTCGCCGTGTTCAAGGACTTTCAGGACGACAAGTCCGGCTACATGCAGGTCCAGGGCACCCGGCCGCTCACGGTGTCGTACGGGTTGACGGACTCCCCGATCGCCCAACTGGCCTGGATCACCGAGAAGTTCAAGGATTGGACCGACCCCGCGGCCGAACTCCCCGACGACGCGGTCGATCGCAACCGGCTGCTGACCAACATCAGCATCTACTGGTTCACCGGTACGGCGCTCTCCTCGGCCAACTCCTACTACGAACGGTTCCACGACGCCGCCGCCTGGGCCCCGAAGGAGCGCTCGACGGTACCGACGGCCGTCGCGGTCTTCACCACCGATGTGGCGATCCGGCGCTTCGCCGAGAAGACGGACACCATCGTGCGCTGGACCGAGTTCGACCGCGGCGGTCACTTCGCCGCCATGGAGGCCCCCGACTTGCTCCTCGCCGACCTCCGCGCCTTCATCCGCTCGCTGACGTAGCCCGTGTCGCCGAGGCGGGCCGCCGTCATGGCTACCGGCGCTGGGACGGCACAACCTCTGAGTAGTTCGCCCACTGTGGTTGTGCCGAGCCGGCCGCGTTTCAGGGGACCGGTCAACAGCTTGAGCACGACGACCGCGCTGCTGGACGGCGTTGCGGCGGCCGAGCGCGATCTGCCCGCCACCGGCGCGATCGTCGGTGCGCTGGGAAAGCTGGCAGGCACGAGGGCAACCCTGCAGGCTCTCCGCACGGTCGAGGGACGCGCCCGCACCGAGCTCGATCAGGCGATCGCAGAGGCCTCTGACCGTGAACGCCGGCTGCACGGGACCGCGGCGGCACACTCGATCGGTGCCGACGCGACCACAGTCCAGTTGGCGCGTGACGCGATCGACCGATTCATCCGCTCCGGGGACCGTCTGGTTGGCGCACGCCGGGACCGTGCATCACAGCACGAGCAAACTATCCAAGGCCGAACGTGGTACCGGAGACCGCCTCCCGAGCGGCTGGTTGGGGATACGCTGAGGAGGCAGAAGGTTGGTCGTGGTGCGGTGTGACGCAGCAATACTTGGCCGGCGAGCTCTCATTGCTCCTGGCGCAGCTCCGAGCGGTGGCCACCGACGAAGCCTCGGCCCGCGACCTGGATCGCTTGCGCCGGGAGGCAGAGTCGATGCCGCTGAACACCCTGGCTTCGGTGACAGTTCGCGCGATCGCGCGTGCCGATGGGATGTGCTGGGGCTCCGTGGCCCGCGGCGACACCGCGGCTTTCAGCCGCCAGGCCGCGGCCGCCGCCGCGATCCATGAGTTCGGTGTGTGCGCCCATCTGCTGGAGGAGGTCTGACACCAACGGAACCGGTCACCATCGTCGAGCGAGAGGTCGAGCCATGGCCACAGGACAGGAAGATCAGCTATCGGAGGCGCAGATCGCCGTTCACTGGCGAGAAGAGGAGTACTACCCGCCGCCGCCGAAATTCATCGCCCAGGCGAACGCGGCCGACCCGGACATCCTCGAGCGATTCGGCGAGCAGCGGTTCCCCGAGTGCTTCAAGGAGTACGCGGACCTGCTCACGTGGGACTCCTACTGGCACACCACGCTGGACACCAGCCGGCCGCCGTTCTGGAAGTGGTTCGTCGGTGGTCGCCTGAACGCCTGCTACAACTGCGTCGACCGGCACCTGCGGACCAGCCGTAACAAGGCGGCCCTCATCTGGGTTCCGGAGCGGGAATCCGAGGAGACGAAGGCGATCACCTACCAAGAGTTGTACCGGCAGGTGAACGAGTTCGCGGCGTTGCTGCGGAACTTCTGCGGGGTCAAGACCGGCGACCGAGTGACGTTCCACCTTCCGATGGTTCCGGAACTTCCCGTGTCCATGCTCGCGTGTGCGCGGTTGGGCGTCATCCACTCCGAAGTCTTCGGCGGGTTCAGCGGCGCGGCGTGCGGTGGCCGGGTCGCCGACTCCCAGAGCCACGTGCTGGTGACGATGGATGGCTACTACCGCAACGGCGAGCTGGTCGATCACAAGGTGAAGGCCGACGAGGCCGTCGAGACTGCCCGCGAGCTCGGGCACGAGGTGGAGAAAGTCCTGGTCTGGCGGCGGCACCCCGGCAGCTACGCCTCACAGAGCCCGATGGTCGAGGGTCGCGATGTCTTCGTGGACGAGCTGCTGCCCGACTACGGCGGCACGGTGGTCGAGCCGGTGTCGATGCCCGCCGAGGCGCCGCTGTTCCTGATGTACACCAGCGGTACGACGGGACGCCCCAAGGGATGCCAGCACTCCACCGGCGGATACCTGGCGTACGTCGCCGGCACCTCGAAGTACTACCAGGACATCCATCCCGGGGACACATACTGGTGCGCCGCGGACATCGGGTGGATCACCGGGCACTCCTACATCGTCTACGGACCCCTCGCGCTTGGTACGACGAGCGTGATGTACGAGGGCGTTCCGACGTACCCGGATGCCGGCCGGGTCTGGCGGATCGCTGAACGACTCGGGGTGAACATCTTCCACACCGCACCGACGACGATCCGGATGCTGCGCAAGCTGGGCCCGGACGAGCCGAACAAGTACCGCTATCGCTTCAAGCACATGAACACAGTGGGCGAACCGATCGAGCCCGAGGTGTGGCGCTGGTACCACGACGTGGCCGGCAAGGGCGAGGCGGTCGTCGTCGACACGTGGTGGCAGACCGAGACCGGCGGCTTCCTGGGCAGCACCCTGCCCGCACTGCAGCCGATGAAGCCAGGCAGCTGCGGACCCGGGATGCTCGGCATCTACCCGGTGATCTACGACGAGGACGGCAACGAGATCGAAGCGGGCAGCGAGCGGGCCGGCAACATCTGCATTCGCAATCCGTGGTCGGGAATCTTCCAGACGATCTGGGGACAGCCCGACCGATTCGTCCAGATCTACTACCAGAAGTACTGCCGGAATACCGGCAGCCAGGACTGGGGCGACTGGCCGTACTTCGCCGGCGACGGCGCCATGCAGGCAGCCGACGGATACTTCCGGATCCTCGGCCGGGTCGACGACGTGATCAACGTCGCCGGCCACCCGCTCGGGACCAAGGAACTCGAATCGGCCTGCCTGACCGTCGACGTGGTCGCCGAGGCCGCAGCGGTCCCGGTGATGGACGAGATGCGCGGCAGGGCCGTCGAGATGTACGTCGCACTCAGGCCGGGTGTTGCCCCGAGCAAGGACATCGAGGGCAAGGTGGCCGAGGCGATCGTCCGCGAGATCGGCAAGATCGCCCGGCCCAAGCATGTGTGGATCGTCGCCGACATGCCCAAGACACGCTCGGGCAAGATCATGCGGCGGGTGATCGCCGGCATCTCCAACTTCACAGACGTCGGCGACGTCTCGACGCTGGCCAATCCCGAGATCGTCGACGACATCCGGCACCGGATCCAGGCCGAGAAGCTCGCCCACGGCGAGGTGCCCCGCGAGCTGACCCCCCAGGAAGCCGAGGAGGTCAAGTCGTTCGGCCGGACCGAATGAGCTGGTGGAGACGGACACGCGGGTCGAGGCCGATGCAGACCGGCTGAGACGCCGCGCTGCTGGTGGCCGGATCGACTGTCAGCCTCGTCCCTACTCGTGATGGGATTGCGCGGTGTCTCAGCGCAGGAACGTGAGCACGCGTCGCGCGAACTCCTCCGGGATCAGGTCGATCGCGATGTGCTGCTGGCCGTCCATGACGGTGACCCGCGCATCCGGAAGGGCGGCGGCGACGGTCTCGTAGTCGGCCTGCATCGCGGGCGGGCTGTCGCCGCCGACCATGAGCAGCACCGGCACCGTGATCTTCTTCGCCTCCTGGGGATCGAAGGTTCGCTCGGTATGCCCCCGGTCCTCACGGGTGATCGTATGCGCCGCGGCGATGCGCGCCTGCCAGGCGGGCAGGGCGCGATACCGCTCGAACTCGTGGTCAGGCATGCGCACGATCTCGCGGAAGAACGTCTCCAGCGCGCGGTCGCGCTCGCCCTCGGCCAGCAACGCGTCCATCCGCACCTGAAGCGCCGGTGGGATGGCCAGCGCCTCCGGGTTCGGCGCGGGCCAGCCCTCGTACAGCACCAGCTTGCGGATGTTCGAGGTCAGCGTCGCCGCGCCGAACGCGCAGAACCCGCCGAACGAGTGGCCGAGCAGGTCGACCGCCGCACCGGAGGTCGCGGCCACGGCATCCACCACGGCGGCGACGTCCTCGAACTCGCGCACCCCGTCGTAGTAGGCCGCGTCGCCACTGCCACCTCGGCCGCGGCGGTCCATGGTGTGCACCGTGACGTGCGGCTCCAGGTACTTCAACACGGGCGCCCAGCGAGTGTGGTCGGCCGTCGTGCCGTGCACCAGCACGAGCGGCGGCCCGTCGCCGCTCGTCCAGTAGGCCAGCTCGGTGCTGTCGCGCGACACCACCCGCGTGATGGTGGGTTCCTCCGTGCGTGTCATGGCAACCACTCCTTCGTCCAGTACTGCCACGCTCCCCCGGCGGCGCCCGGCCTGCATCGGTAGAGCTACCCATCCTTGTTCGCGAGCAGGATCCGCCGACCTCGCCGAGCGGCGAAACCGCTGGGAAACAGGTACTGACGTCTGTGGTTGAAAGCGCACTCAAGCGGCGATGATGGAAGGTGACACCTCGCGACCGGGCGCGAACGGCGCCGGCGCGGATGCCAGTCTCCCGCAGGAGGTTGTCATGGATGTCGTCGTACTCATCGGCCGGATCCTCTTTTCAGCGCTCTTCGCAGTGTCGGCGCTGGCGCACTTCGGTCAAACAGACGCGATGACCGGCTACGCGAAAAGTAAAGGCGTGCCGGCCGCGCGACTCGCCGTACTGCTGGGCGGTGTCCTCCTTGTTCTGGGCACGGTCTCGGTCTTGCTCGGGATCTGGCCGGATCTCGGCGCGCTCTTGCTGGTCGTGTTCCTGGTCCCGACCGCCCTACTGATGCACGGCTTTTGGCAAGAGTCGGATGCCCAGGCCAAGCAGACCGAGCAGGTCCAGTTCTTCAAGGACACCGCGCTGGCCGGCGCCTCGCTCATGCTGTTCGCGTTGTTCGCCCACCTCGGCGACGACCTCGGCCTCGTGATCATCAGACCACTCTTCGATTTCTAGGAATGGTGTGCCTCCAACGGCACCACCACCGGACAGACGGTCGCCCTCGGCGATCGAGTACGCCGATGCATCAATGCAGGCGGACGCGGGGGTCGAGGAGGGCGTAGGCGACGTCGACCAGGATGTTGGCGACGACGACCGCTGCGGAAGCGAACAGGACGATACCGATGATGACCGGCAGGTCCTGCTGGTTGATCGCGTCGATGGCGGTTTTGCCGAGTCCGGGCAGGCTGAACACGGTCTCGGTCACGACAACCCCGCCGATGAGCTGGCCGAGGTCGATGCCGAACTGGGTGACGACCGGAGTGAGCGCGCTGCGCAGACCATGCCGGATGATCACGCGGCGTTCGGGGATGCCCTTGGATCGGGCGGTCCGGATGTAGTCCTCACCGAGTACGTCGAGCATCGAGCCGCGAGTCAGCCGAGTGTAAGTTGCCGCGAGCAACAGAGCTAGGGCCAGCCAGGGCAGCACCAGGTGCTGGGCCCACAGCCCGGCGCCGTCCGTCAGCGGCGAGTAGCCGCCCGCCGGGAACCAGCGGAACCCGGCCAGCGTGAGTTTGAAATACAGGAAGTACAGCAACAGCAGGCCGAGCAGGAACGAGGGCATCGAGTAGAAGAACAGGGCGAAGAAGGTGAGCCCACGGTCGGCGAGCGAGCGGGGGTGAGTGGCCGACACGATGCCGTTGAAGACACCGAGCGCGAGCCACAGCACGGCGGCGCCGAGCGCGAGCGAGACCGTGATCGGGAGGGCCTGCCCGATGATGTGGGTGACGGCCACCTGATGGTAGTAGTCGTAGCCAAGGTCACCCTGGACCGCGTTGCCGAGGAAATGCGTGTACTGCTTCCACAACGGCTGGTCGAGTCCGAGCCGCTCTTCGATCAAAGCGATGGTCTCCGGGGTGGCCTGCCGTCCGGCGAGGGTGCGGCCGACGTTGTTGGGAGCAACGAAGAACAGTCCGAACACGGAGATCGTGATGAGCCAGAGCACGAAGACTCCGAGAGCGGTCCGGCGGATCAGGAAGCGGGTCATCTCGTCACTTCTCCAGCAGCCGCTCGGTGCGCGGGTCGAACGCGTCCCGGACGCCGTCGCCGAACAGATTGAAGGCGAGCGTGGTGATCAGCAGCGCCGCGCCGGGAAAGGCGATGAACCACCAGGCCGTCGTGTAGTAGGCCTGCGCCTCGCTGATCATGCCGCCCCAGTCCGGGGTCGGAGGCGCCAATCCGAGGCCGAGGAAGGACAGCGTCGCCTGGACAACGATCACGACCGGGATCAGCAGCGTGGTGTAGACGATCACGGGTGCGAGCACGTTCGGCAGAATGTCGACGAACATGATCCTGCGGTCGCTCGCGCCCAGCGACCGAGCCGCCTCGACGAACTCGCGTTCGCGCAACGACAGGACCTGGCCGCGGACGATCCGGGCCACCGAGGCCCAACTGAAGAAGCCGATCACCAGCACCGTGATGGTCAGGCTCGGACCCGTGACCGAGACCAGTGCGATCGCGACCAGCAGGAACGGCACCGACAGTACGACGTCGATCAGCCGGGCCAGCACAGTGTCGACGATCCCGCCGAGGAATCCGGCGGCGAGTCCGACGACGACGCCGATCACTACCGTCAGCGCAGTCGAGGCGACGCCGACGAGCAGCGAGATCCGGGCGCCGTACGCGATCCGGACCAGGATGTCGCGGCCGAGGTCGTCGGTGCCGAGGAGGAACTCGCCGGTGGGACCTTTCGGCAGCCCGTCGGGGGTCAGGCCGGTCTCGCGGTACTGCTCGTTCGGCGGGTGCCCGGTGACCGCTGCGAACACCGGTGCGAACACCGCGACCAGCACGATGATCGCGATGACCCCGAGAGAGACCATCGCCACCCGGTCGCGGCGCAGCCGCATCCACGCGAGCGCCCAGGGGCTGCGGCCCTCGATCATCCGGCGGGGCAGCGCACTCACATCCGCCGGCGTACCGGTGGGGATCTCGGTCTCGGACGGTAAGGTCATGCCACGCCTCCGATCTCCCCGGCGACGCCGACGTCGATCACGGTGTCCTCGATCTGGGGCATGGCGAGCATCAGGTTCTCGCCCATCTCGAGCGGGTATATGCACGCAGTCGCGTGGTTGGCGGCATCGCCCAGTACGGCGACCAGCGGCGGCTCACGTCGTACGCAATCGGTGCGAGCCTTCGGACACCGGGTGTGGAACCGGCAACCCGAAGGCGGCGCGACGGGCGACGGCATGTCGCCGGCCAGGATGACTCGCTGCCGGCTGTCCGACAGATCAGGGTCAGGGACGGGCAGCGCGGACAGCAATGCCCGCGTGTAAGGATGCCGCGGTGTCCGGAAGAGCTCGGGGGTCGGCGCGGTCTCGACGACCTTGCCGAGATACATCACCGCGATCCGGTCGCTCACATGCCGTACGACGGACAGGTCGTGTGAGATGAACACGTAGGTCAGGTCGAACTCGTCCTGCAGATCCGCCAGCAGGTTGATGATCTGCGCCTGGATCGACACGTCCAGTGCGGACACCGGCTCGTCGCAGATCACCAGCTTCGGTCGCAGCGCCAGTGCCCTCGCCACCCCGATCCGTTGCCGCTGGCCACCGGAGAACTCCGCCGGAAATCTGTTGTAGTGCTCGGGATTCAGCCCGACCAGCTCCATCAGCTCCTGGACTCTCTGCTTCCGCTGTACGCCCGACGCGACGCCATGGATGGCGAACGGGTCGCCGATGATCGAGCCGACGCGGCGGCGCGGGTTCAGCGAGCCGTAGGGGTCCTGGAAGATCACCTGGATCTCCCGGCGCAGCGGCCGCATCGCCCGCCGGGAGACCCGGGTGATGTCCTTCCCGTCGAACCACACGGAGCCGGACGTCACGTCGTACAGGCGGGCGATGCAGCGAGCCAGGGTCGACTTGCCGCAGCCGGTCTCGCCGACCAGGCCGAGCGTCTCGCCGCGTCGTACCTGCAGGTCCACTCCGTCGACGGCGTACACCAACTCGTGTCCCCGGTTGAGCAGCGCGCCGACCTGGACCGGGAAGTGCTTGTGGAGACTTTCCAGCCGCAGCAGGGCATCGTCGCGGCTACTCATGATGCCCCGGCTGCCTGCAGCGCCTCGCGTTGCTGTCTGCGTGTCGTCTCGTCGGAGCTCAGCCAGCAGGCGGATTGGTGAAAGGGGTCGCGGAAGACGTCGTCCAGCGGCGGTATCTCCACGCGGCAACGGTTGAAGACGTACGGGCACCGCGGCGCGAACGGGCAGCCGGGTGGGAGGTCGATCAGGCTCGGTGGGGTTCCTTTGATCGGGGTGAGCCGTTCGCCCGCCGATTCCAGTACCGGCAGCGACGTCAACAGCCCTTCAGTATAGGGATTGTGGTGCCGGTAGAAGAGCTCACGGCGGCGTGCCCGCTCCATCGCCGCGCCGGCGTACATCACCACCACGTGGTCGGCCGTCTGGGCGACCACGCCGAGGTCGTGCGTGATCAGAATGATCGCCGTACCGAAGCGGAGCTGCAGGCTCCGCATCACCTGCAGAACCTGGGCCTGCACGGTCACGTCGAGAGCCGTGGTCGGCTCGTCGGCGATCAGCAGTTCGGGATCGAGGGCCATCGCCATCGCGATCATCACCCGCTGCCGCATGCCCCCGGAGAACTGGTGCGGGTAGTCGTCGATCCGCTTGCCCGCCTGCGGGATCCCGACCAGTGACAGCAGTTCCGCGGCCCGCGCGCGTGCGTCCCGCTTCGAGATATCCCGGTCGTGCGCCTGGATCATCTCGACGATCTGCCAGCCCACCCGGTAGTACGGGTGCAGGCTGGACAGCGGGTCCTGGAAGATCATCCCGATCCGGGCGCCGCGGATCCGGCGCAGCGTCGCCGGGTCGGCGGCGAGTAGGTCGGTGCCGTCGAAGATCGCCTCGCCGGAGATCCGGGCGCCGCGAGTGAGTCCGGTGATGGTCTGGGTGGCCACACTCTTGCCCGACCCGGACTCACCCACGATGGCGAGGGTCTCACCGCGGCGTACGTCGAACGACAGCCCCCGGACGGCTTGCACCACGCCGTCCGAGGTGTCGAAGGAGACGTGCAGATCCCGGACGCTCAGCAGGAGCGGCATCGCCGGTCAGCCGCCTTGCTTGTCCTTGCTCAGCCAGACGTTCGTCGGGTCGAAGTTCTGGATCGCGGGGATGTAGATCGCGTTGTGCACCTGGGAGGCGCGGTAGTTCGCCTGGATCGGATTGGTGATCGGGAAGAACGGCGCGTCCTTCATCACCTGCTCGTCGGCCTGGCCCCACAGCGCCGTGGCCTCGTCCGTGGTCTTCGCCGTCGCCGCCTGCAGGATCAGCGCGTTCGTCGCCGGGCTCTCGTACAGGCCGAAGTTGCTGCCGATCGGCGGGAACGCCCTGGACCCGGCGAACAGCGGAGCAAAGAACGACAGCGCCGCGTTGCCGTACCAGTCGGAACCCCAGCCGGCCAGCGACAGGTCCCAGACCCCACGCCGGGCGACACTCGGGACCTGCAGGTACTTCGTGTAGAAGTCCGCGTTCGGTGACGGTACGCCGACCACCTTGATGCCGATCTTCGACAGGTCCTGCTGGACCGTCTGGAACGTCTTGCTGCTGCCCTCCGACGCGTTGCGGTACAGGAACTTCAGCGTCAGCCCGTTCGGGAACCCGGCGGCGGTGAGCAGCTCCTTCGCCTTGCCGGCGTCGTACGGATAGAGGTCGATCTCCTTGTATCCGACGATGCCCTGCGGCAGCACGTGGGTCAGCGCCTTGTTGACGTTCGGCCCGCCGAGCACCTGGATGATGTTCGCGCGGTTGATGCCGTACATCAGCGCCTGCCGCAGCTGCGGATTGGCCATCGCCTTGTTGTTGTTCGGTGAGACGGTGTTGAAGACGACGTACGGGTTGGTCGACGAGGTCTCACCGAGGTTGAGGTTGGGGTCCTTGGTGCTGATCAGCTTCGGCAGCTGCGACGGAGGCGGGAAGTTGTCGAACTCCATGTCGGCCGTCGGTGTGCCGGTCTGCAACTGCTGCTGGGTGGAGTCCTGGCTGACCGTCTGGTTGATCGCGATCTTGTCGACGTACGCCTTGCGCACCGGGTCGCTCGACGCCTGCCAGGCCGGGTTGCGGGTGAACACGATCGACTTCGTCGGCGTATAGGACTCGATCTGGTACGGCCCGTCAGACACGGTGTGCTGGGCGAGCTCGGCACTGGCCGGCAGGTAGGAGTTGAACTCCTTCGGCGCCGGCGAGAACGCGGGCATCGTGAGCATGTCGACGAAGTACGTCGCCGGCTGGGTCAGCGTGAACACCACGGTCGTGTCGTCCTGCGCCTTCACGGCGGGCAGGTCCGTGCTCTCGACGTACGCGCCGATCGCCGCGGCCGTTTTGCCGACGTTGGCGAAGCCATCGCAGAACGCCTGGTACCCCTCTAGCAGGGACGCGAAGTCGGGGATGCCACCGAACGGCTGGACCGGGTTGCATGTCCGCTTCACGCCCCGGACCACATCGGCCGCGGTGACCTGGCGAGCCGGACTGGTGTTCCACTGCGCGCCCGACCTGATCTTGATCGTGTACGTCTTCCCATCGGCGCTGACTCCGCCGTTCGACGTACTCGGGACCTCGGTGGCCAGGTCCGCAACCGGGGCCGTCGTCTTGCCGTTCTCCGCCGGGTAGGTGAACAGCTGCCTGCTCCACATCCGCAGACCCAGGTAGCCGATCGAGTAGTAGCTGATGTTCGGGTCCATGTAGTCGATGTCGCCCGCGCCGAGCATGTTGAGCGTGCCGCCAGTGACGGCCTCGCCTCCGGTACCGGACTGGGTCGTCGTACCGCCACCGCAGGCGGCCGCCGCCAGAGTGAACGCGCAAATCGCAACGATGGACAACTTCTGCCGAGACATTTCTCCTCCTTCTGGCGAAGCAGGGCGCGTCGGCGGTAAGGAGGGCGGGCTCGTGGATCGCCTTATACCTGCTTCGTACGCAGAACGCCTCACCACGGCAATGAGAGCGGCCCAACTGTTATCCCCTCGCCACGCGCACGTGACCAGCCCGACGCGGACCGTAGCGAGTCGGTGACCGGACGCCGTTCCACGCGAGCCTGCCCGGACCCGGAGGTCGGGAGTAATGGTGGGGTTGTGGTGCCCGAGGAGGCGTCCAGGGTGACCAGTGGCGGACGGGTGCTTGTGGTGGGCGGCGGCGACCTGCTCGGCGGGCACACCGTGACCGATTGATCCGGCCCGACCGGAGACCGCGCACGCTGGGCGTGCCTGGTTGGCCGGGCGCAGGCTGAGCGGATGGCCACCAGCTCAGTGCGGCGGTGGCAGAGCGGGGCTGCAGGAGGCGCTGACGGCCCAACGACCTCTGACCCGCGCCGCTCTGACTGGAACCAGAGTTGATCGAGCAACCGCATGCGGGCGCTGGTCACCGGGTACCGGGTACCCGGAAGTGTTCCCCTGGACTGGAGGCTCCTCATGGGTGCGGCGATCGCGATTCCGCTCATCATCATCGTCATGGCAGCGGTCGGCTACCTGCTATGGACTCTGTACCTCGTCGGTCTTGAAGCGGTGACCGCCGCCAAGTCGACGCGACGCCACGGCTCGGGTGAGACCGCGGCGCATTACGACCCCACGGACCATCAACACGTCTCCACCAAACCACCACAGGAGTACGACCAGAAACCGACCAACCACGCCGATTGATCCTGACTCCGACGGCAATCCGAGAACCACCAAGCCACAACCCGGAACACCGGGTCCGGCTACGGCGATCCGTCGTACGACGGATACGCGCGGGCGTACGACGACCTGCGGCACGAGTCGACCGACCCCGCCCTGAACGGCACCGGCGTGCTCATCCGGTGGACTCCTCCGCCCCTGGACGTCTCGCAGGTCCTTGCTGTCTCGCCATCACCCTGCGCACAGCGTTCTTGCGCGTGCTGAACTCCTGGCCGTCGGCCGGCCGATCCCACAGACCGCACCCCGCGACCATCGCCGGAATACGGCGTAGCGTTTGAACTGCCGTCTCTGTTCATCAGTTGCAGTCCACCCTCCGCCCGTGGGCCCGATCGGTAGCCGGGAACAGGCCGGTCAGAACGGGTGGCACCGTGGCAACAGATGGGCGAAGTGACGAGCCTCTGATGGATGTGCTGGGCTCGGTGCATTCGTTGCTGCTGAGTGGCCCCGGGCTGGAGGACTTGCTCGTCAAGCTGGCGGGCATGGCGGCCAAGGTGGTGGGCCCGCCGGCCTCGTGCGGCATGACGACTCGGTACGACGGGCAGCCTCACACGATCGTGGCCAGTGATCCACGGGCCGCGTTGATCGACGAGCAACAGTACGAACTCGGGGAAGGGCCTTGCCTGGACGTCTTGGAGAACGGCGAGGTGGTCGACGTCACGGACCAGGCGAGCGAGTACCGGTGGAGCCGCTACCGTGATTCTGCGCTCGAGCTCGGGGTGACCGCGTCCCTCAGCTTCCCGCTGATCGTCGACGACCAGATCATCGGCGTCTTGAATCTCTACGGATACGACCAGACGAACTCGTTCAGCGAAGCGGACCGGGAGCGGGCCGCGGCCGTCGCCGACCAGGCTGCCACCACGTTGGCGTTCGCGGCACGAGCGGTGCAGCAGTCACAGCTGAGCGAGCAACTGGAGCGGGCATTGCTCTCGCGATCGGTGATCGACCAGGCACTCGGCCTGCTGATGGGACAGCAGAAATGCGATTCCAGGACGGCCTTCGAACTGCTGCGCCGCCATTCGCAGAACACCAACCGCAAACTGCGCGACGTCGCCGCCGACATCATCACCAGACTCACCGGACAACCGCCGGTCGATAGTCGCACATTTGATCCGGCCGATGACTCCAACGGCTCAGTGAGCGGCTGACTCGCCTGTGGATGGCTCGCTCCGGGAGCAACGCCAGGACGTGACCCGGCCCGCGCCTCTGGCCGCACACGTCCTGGCGCCTGTGTGTACCGCGCAGAGGGGAAACGCTCGCTGTGACCCAGCCTGCCGTCCTGGCCGCACACAGACGGTGCATCTGTGACAATTGCCCCTCCCCCGGTTACAGGTTCCGAGCTGCTTCCTCCTCGGCGAACACGCCACGGCGAGGGGTCAGCTCGCCGACGATCTGCTCATGGCCGGCTTGTGCCTCCACCAGGCTCACCCATTTCCATCGACGCGGCCGGCTGCTCCCTGCGCATTGGACCACGGTCTCGAAGATCGGTGGCATCGGCGTAGGCAGCCACAACCCCAACCAGATCGTCATGATCTGAACGTGGTGACCACTCCCGCCCACGCAGTCGCACTCGATCACCGCGTACTCACGCCTGGCAGACAAGGCCAGCCAAGTACTGCGGTTGATCGGGCGCCCCTGCCTGTCGACGTACGTGAATCTCGTTCGCGGCGCCATCACCGCTGTGCCCGTCAGCCCACCCCGCTGATCAGCTCGTTGTTGCCTCTGCGCCGATCACCGCAGCAAATGAATCCACGCCACTGTTCTCACCCCTGAGCGTTCGTGTGCTGGCTCGGCGGCGGGATATGCACCGGTGTGGCGATGGCGAATCCGGACCACGAATGATCAGGCCGAGCGCGGGCACAGCGCAGTACGGCAGATGACCTGGAGGTGGTGGGACTCTCGATCTCCGTCGACACCGGCGGCATACTTGGCCGCCTGGCTGTTGTCCCAACCAGGCGCCACGATAGACAACACCGCGCCCGGTGACAACCCCATCAGCCGTCCAGGGACTACGTCGAGGTCATGACCGAGGTCATCGCATTCCAGTCCGACGCCTCGACCATCGAGAGCGGAAGCCGGAGCAGAGCTGCGCGCGCACTGCGCGGCGAAACTTCGAGAAGGCACAGGTCCGCGGTAACACCGCGAGCCCCTGGCAACCATCCGATCAGCCTTGCCCCCAGATCAGCGGTTACGGGGTGCGACCTACCGTCGTAGCGTCGAGCTCGAGGCGTGTGGTTAAGGTGCGTGTTCCTCCTCGGACACACACTAACCACACGCGGGGCAGGCCTGATGGAAACATCAGCCACCCGCGTTTTGTAGTTGTAGGAGACTTCCAGCTTCAAGGCGCCGTACAGGTCAGCCAGATCCCCTCGATCCGCCTGGTCCAGCACCGCCTTCACAGCGCCCAGCTCCTGCACCATCGCACGGATGTCCGCCGCACTCAGCCGCTCGGCCGGCTCCAACGCCTCCAGTCCCGCCAGGCCAGCCTTCTTCTCTGCCGTTGCAGCGTTGTACTGACTCGTCAATGCCTCGGGATCCCAACCAGCCTCCAGAGCACGTTGAAGCCGCACCATCGTCGCATCCGCGATCGCGATCCTCTGCCGGAACCTTCGCTCCGCCGCATCCGCAGGATCCTCCTCGCTCTGCGCACCCGCCAGAAGTGCAACAGTCCGATCAAGATTTTCGGGACTGAACAGTTCCGCAATCCATTCGTTCACCGGTCGCGACCCGCCCCAGACCCGCCGCCGCGCCAGTCACCGGGCCGACGCCGCGGCACCCTGGCCAAGGCGGGCGCCCACAGCCGGGCCGGGACTGTCGGCGATCACGTACAGCGCAGACGCCAGCGCGAAGCCGACGAGCCCGGCCAGCAGCACCGGACGCGCGCCGATCCGGTCGGCGATGGTGCCGAACACCGGCTTCAGCAGCACCTCGACACCGTCATACAGGGCCAGCAGCGCTCCCAGCGTCAGCAGAGATGTGACCGCATCCTCGGAGAACCCACCGAGGTTCGCTGCGACCGCATGCGCACCGAATGCCGTGGTGAACGCGGCCGCATACAGCGGCCACATCCGGCTTCCCGGCGCTGCAGTTGTGGAAGGCGTCGGGCTGGTCATCCTTGGCCGCCCGCTGTCCCATGCAGGGCGCGGAAGACACGCTCGGCGAAGTCCTCGCAGACTGCCACACACTCCCGGCTATGGCGCGAAGAGTCGTGGGAGGTTGCGTGCTGTGAGAGCGACGCGTGTGAGGCTGGCTGGAATTGCGCATGCCATCGTCCAGGTTGGCGAGGGCGCGGCGGCGACGAGCGCGATGAGCATGCTCAGGTCGAGCAGGATCAGCCCGAGGCCGGCGGGTGCGGCGCGGCGCGTTGTCGAAGGATTGTTGCTTCTGACAACTGTTACGAGGGTCGCCACAACGGCGACAAGGACGGCTCCGAAGGAGACGGCGGCGGCGAGCGGGATGTGCCATGTCCAGGCCTTGGTGCTGATCAGGGTAAATCCCCACAGGACGGCGAACGCGGGGCTCGTTGCCAGTAGCGCGAATGCGGTACGTCGCCCAGCGGACTGGCGGGCAAAGGCCGAAGTGACCTCAGCCGGCCGACCGAACTCCTCGATCGCGGCGGCGACGGCCGCCGCGGGCGCGAGGCCCCGCCGAAGGTAGTCATCGACTGTCTCCTCCAGGCCGTCCGCCAACTCCTCGACCGCGTCGGGTGGCAGACGCCGAGCGAGCTCGGCCAGGTAGCCGTCGATCAGGTCGCGGTCGGCCATGGCTCCGGCTCCAGCAGCCTGGTGACAGTCTGTGCGAACTCGCGCCAATGGCCCGTTCCCCCGCGAGCTTGCGCCGGCCGTCTGCCGTGAGTTGGTAGCTGCGGCGCCGCCGGCCGTCCACCACCGACCATGATCCGCTGATCAGTCCTGCTCGTTCGAGGCGGTGCAGCGCGGGATAGACGGTGCCGGTGGGCAGGTCGAAGCGGCCATCGCTGCCGTCCCGTAGCGCTTCCTTGATCGCATAGCCGTGTCGCGGCCCATCACCCAAGGTGGCGAGCAGAAGTACGTCGAGATGACCCTTCAGCACTTGCGCGTCCACCCTCATAGGTAGCTATGCTACACCAATCGGATAGGTAGTAATGCTAGCTATAGGTGGTGCGTGATGAGCGAGCTCGCGATCGCGGCCGACGGGGTGGTGAAGCGATTCGGCGCGGTTGACGCACTGTCTGGGGTCGACCTGCGCGCTCCGGCCGGCGCAGTACTCGGACTGCTCGGCCCGAACGGTGCCGGAAAGACCACGATGGTGCGAATCCTGGCGACGCTGCTCCGGCCTGACGCAGGCTCTGTCCGTGTGGCAGGTATGGACGTCGTCAGGCAACCCAAGGCGGTCCGCCGATTGATCGGCCTGTCCGGTCAGTACGCCGCGGTCGACGCCTACCTGACGGGTCGGGAGAACCTGCAGATGATCGGCCGACTGTCCGGTCTGGGCCGCATCGACGCCGCTCGCAGGGCGATCGAACTGCTGGATGCGTGCGATCTCATGTCCGCGGCCGACCGAGTCGTTCGCGGCTACTCCGGCGGGATGCGCCGCAGGCTCGACGTGGCAGCGAGCTTGGTGGCAAAGCCTTCAGTACTGTTCCTCGACGAGCCGACCACCGGATTGGACCCTCGCGGCCGGATCGGGCTGTGGGCAACGATCCGGGCATTGACTGCCGAGGGAACCACCGTCCTGCTCACCACGCAGTACTTGGAAGAGGCCGACCAACTCGCGGACAGCATCGTGGTCATCGACGCCGGCCGCGTGATCGCCGCTGGAACAGCCGACGAGCTCAAGGCTCAGGTGGGTGGTGACCGGCTCGAGCTGCGACCGGCGCCAGGCATCGATCCGCAACTCCTGGCGGCAGCACTTGGCGACCTCGGATCGGGTTCGCCGATCGTCGACAAGATCGACGGACGAGTCGTCCTGCCGGTAGCGAACTGGCGTGATCTGCTCGGCGAAGTCATGTCCCGCTTGACGGCTGCCGACGTACAGATCACCGACCTCGCGCTGCGCCGCCCATCTCTTGACGATGTGTTTCTCGCCCTCACCGGAGAACCCGCAAGTGCGTCAGCCACGGCACAGTCCGGGAGCCGGCGGTGACGATCGCGATCTCCGAGATGCAGGTCGCGTCGGTCCGCGACATCAGCGGGCTCAGGTGGTTGCTGGGCGATGTGGCTGTGGTGACCGGGCGAAATCTGCGCCGGCTGGTGCGGGTGCCGACCTTGATCGCGTTCGCGACGGTGCAGCCGGTGATGTTCGTACTGCTGTTCACCTACGTCTTCGGAGGCGCGATTCACCCACCCGGTGTGGACCAGTATGTCGACTACCTACTGCCCGGGATCTTCGTCTTGGCGATCGCCTTCGGAGCCTCGCAGACCGGCGTGGCGATCGCCGACGACCTGGCCACCGGCATGATCGATCGCTTCCGCGCGCTGCCGATGACCCGGTCGGCGGTGCTGGCCGGACGGACGCTGGCCGATGCCGTCCGCAACGTCTTCGTCCTGTTGCTGATGACCGGCGTCGGGTACGCGATCGGCTTCCGATTCCACGCCGGTGCGGCGAACGCCGCTGCCGCGATCGGGCTCGCGGTACTAGTCGGTGTTCTCTTCTCGTGGATCAACGCCCTCATCGGGTTGCTCGTACACGACCCCGAGTCGGCCGGGCTGGCCGGGTTGATGCCGGTCATAGCGCTCGTATTCACCAGCTCGACCTTCGTCCCAGTGGCGACCATGCCAGGTTGGCTGGAGGCATTCGCAAAGGTCAACCCGATCACGATCACCGTCGACGCTCTCCGCGCACTCGTCCTCGGCGGACCAACCGCCAAGCCGGTATGGCAAGCACTGGCCTGGATCACCGGTCTCCTCCTGGTGACCGTTCCGGTAGCGGTGCACCGCTACCGACGCACCACGGCTGATTGAGGCCGAGGCGATCGGAGTCAGTCCGTTGGCAGGAGGCCGAGCTGGGTCAGCCGTTCGAGGTTGTCTTCGAGGGTCCAGGTTTCGTTGATCAAGCCGTTGTGGAACCGGTAGAGGTTGACCTCGTCGATCTTGTTGAATCGGTGCCCGGTGGGTGGGTGTCCATGCCAGGTGCCGGTGTGCGTGGCGGTGCAGGTGAAGCGGCCGACGACGGTGTTGCCTTCGGCAATCAGTTCGACGATTTCCATCTGGACGTCGGGGAACGAGGCGCGGAACGGCGCGATCCAGGCACGTGCACCGGGGGAGAGTTCGGGCGTGTAGAGCTGGTCGATCAGGTCCAGGTTGCCGCCGTTCAGGACTTCATCGACGAGGCGCTCGACGATCGCCTTGTTGCGGATGGTGTGCTCGGACATCGCAGGCCCTTTCGGCTGACGCGAGTGTTCAGCCCCGGGGGACGTACATGATGATGGCGACGCCGGCCAGGCAGACCACCGCGCCGCCAACGTCGTAACGGTCAGGACGGAACCCGTCGAGAAGCACACCCCACGCGAGCGATCCGGCGACGAAGATGCCGCCGTAGGCGGCCAGGATCCGGCCGAAGTTCGGGTCGGGCTGGAACGTTGCAACGAAACCGTACGCGCCGAGGGCAAGGATCCCGCCGGCGATCCACCACAGCCCGCGGTGTTCGCGCCAGCCCTGCCAGATCAGCCAGGCGCCACCGATCTCGGTAAGGGCGGCCAGCACGAACAGGGCAATGGATTTCGCGACGGTCATGACACCAACCGTAGTGAGCACAGCGAGCAGGACAGCACCGGCTCTGCAGCGACCGCGTCCGAAGACGCTCCCCGCACCCGGGGCACCGCCTCGCGCTGGCTGTCGGCGCAGAGGCCCGGTCGGCGTGTTTGTCGGCACCGCCGCCATCGGATTCTGCGGACCGGGCCGGCCCTCCGCTGCAGTGTTCTACCTCCAGTTTGAGCCAGGGTGAGTTCGCATGCTGCGTCGCCGCTGCAAACTGACCGGCCGGCTTCAGGCGCTGTTCCTCGAGAGCAGCTGCACGCTTTCTGATTCCTTCTCAGCGATCACAGCGCAGCGCGAAGACTACAGTGACCAGCGGCAGGACGGCCGACCTTCCTACCCGGCCGTCGAGGCTCTAGAACGAGGCCTCGGAGTCCTCACCTGAGTCGGGACCATGCTCACCGACTCCGCCGGTTCTGGCGCGGCCCGCGCCCAGCGAAGCAACCGGAACGCTCGTTCGCGAGCACGCACGGTGTCCGTCCGGTCCGCGAGCCGATCAGGCGAGTAGCGTCCGGACCATGGTCGCTGCTCTGGGAAGGTTCGTGGTCCGCGCCCGCTGGTGGGTCATCGCCGCCTGGATCGTGGCGGCCGTGGTCATCGCGATGACAGCTCCCGCCCTGCAGTCCACGCAGGACCAGTCGGAGTTCCTGCCCGGGCACTACGAGTCCGTCAAGGCGCTCACCATCCAGCAGGAAGCCTTTCCCGAGCGCGGTGAGATCGGCGCGATCGTGGTCTTCGACCGGGAGGATGGCAGCGAGCTGACCAAGGACGACCAGGCCAAGGTGTCCTCCATCGCCGCGCAGCTCAACACCAAAGGCTACGACAACCTGGGCACTGCGGCCGCCGCGCCACCTCCGGACAACGGGTTGGTGCAGGCGATCTTCGTGCAGGTCAAGCCAGGCAAGAACGCCTTCGACCCGGCGGCTATCGAGGACGCCCGGAGCCTGCGCGCCGACCTCGAGCCACTGGTTGAGGGGACCGACCTCCGCTCCGGCGTGACAGGCCCGGCGGCCCAGTCGCTGGACTCCCAGGAGTCCTCCGAGCAGGCGCTCGTCGTGGTCAGCATCGTGACCCTGTTGCTCATCGTGGTCCTGCTCGCGCTGATCTTCCGCAGCGTCATCGCGTGCGCCCTGCCAATCGTGACCGTCGCCCTGGTCGGGACGACCGCCGCCGGGCTCATCGCGGTGGCGAACGAGGCGTTCGACCTCAAGGCCGACAGTTCCATTTCGGTGATCTTGTTCATCGTGCTGTTCGGCATCGGGACCGACTACATCCTGTTCTTCCTGTTCCGCTACCGGGAAGCCCTGCGGCTGGGCTTCGACGGTCGAGGCGCAGTGTCCCACGCGGTCGAGCGGGCCGGTGAGGCGATCGCCTCGGCCGGCGGGGCGGTCATCATCGCCTTCATGGCGATGGTGCTGTCGTCCCTGAGCATTTTCCGCTCGATCGGGCCCGCGCTGGCGATCGCGGTCGCGCTGGCCGTGCTCGCGGCGTTGACGCTGGTCCCCGCGGTCGTCGCAGTCCTGGGGCCAAGAGTCATTTCCTGGCCGTCGAAGAAGTGGATGGTCGAGCCCGAGGCCACCCGGTTCCGCGCCATCGGGCGGTCGGTCGCCGCGCACCCGGTCCGCTACGCCGGCGTCTCGGCGGGGTCGCTCGCCGTCCTGTCATTGTTCGCCCTGGGGTTCAACCCGACCTTCAACTTCTCCGACAGCAGCACCGAGCAGACGGAGTCGGGCCAGGCGCTGATCACCTTCCAGAAGGGCCAGCCCAGTGGTGCCGCCGACCCCACGACGGTGCTGTTGCGCTCGACAAACGGCCAACCGCTCGACGACGCCGAGCTCAACGCGTACGCCGCCAAGCTAGGCACCGCAGAGGGCGTCGCGTCGGCGGCGCTGACCGCCCGCACCAATGACGTCGCGGTGTTCACCGTCGTCCTCTCCGACGACCCCACCTCCGACGCGGCGATGGCCAACGTCGAGGGTCCCGTACGCGACACCGCGCACTCGGCCGCACCGGACGGGACCGAGGCTTTCGTCGGCGGCACCACGTCGATCTTCGTCGACCTCGACGACGCGATGGCGCGCGACTACTCGGTCGTGTTCCCGGTCGCGGCAGTGCTGATCATGATCATCTTGGCGTTGCTGCTGCGCAGCCTCGTCGCGCCGTTCTACCTCATCCTCTCGGTGGGCCTCGGCTTCACCGCCAGCCTGGGCGCGACCGTGCTGGTCTTCCAACACCTGCTGGGACAGCAGGGGCTGATCTTCATCCTGCCGATCTACATCTACCTCTTCGTGGTGGCCTTGGGCACCGACTACAACATCTTGATGGTGGCGCGCCTGAGAGAAGAGGCACGGGGAGGGCTCGAGCCACGGCCCGCAGCGGCGAAGGCGATCGAGCATGCCGGTCCGACGGTCGCGGCCGCCGGCCTGATCCTCGCCGGCACCTTCGCCTCGCTGATGCTCGCCGAGGGCACGTTCTTCAAGTCTTTGGGCTTCTCGTTCTCCGTCGGCATCGCCATGGCCGCGTTCGTGATGGCGCTCTTCATGACCCCGGCGCTAACCGCGCTCATCGGGCACGCCGCGTGGTGGCCCGGCCACGGGGACCGGGCCGCCGACACAGTCGAGGAGCCGGCCGAGGCGCGCGTCCTGGAGAGCTGATTCGACCGGGATCGCTCTGGGCAGCTGACTACCACCGGGCCACGCGGCGTCGGTGTGCGGGCCTGGGACCTTTGCCGGACTCCCAGCGCGGCAGCGTCAAGCGGCAGTCCCGCTCCTGGTTGTCGTCAACACGGCTCCGGAGATAGGGCCGGCCTTCGTGATGGTCTACCAAGACCTCGGGTCCACGGCCACCATCGGGTCGCCGAATATATAGGCTCGGACATCGCTGCGGCCAAGCCGGCGAACAAGGTCAGCGACCGAGGACTCCTCAGCACCGGTGTATCCCCCCGTCGAACCGGACCGCGATGATGCTCTCCAACCTGTCCGCACCCAGCGTGCGGACAGCGGTGATGTAAAGCGTGGTGTAGCTAGCCAAGCTGACCATCGCGAGAGGCCTCTTGGCTACATCCTGCTCCTAGCGTCGACACGTCTGAAGGTCTCGCCGACGGTCAACTGACAGCCACGGGACGCTGACAAGAACCTGGTTCGTGCCCACAGCCACCCGAGGTCGGCGATCAGAGCGGACTGGGCGATTGTCCAACCGCGGCCAGAGGTCGGATATGTGACCTCCCCTCGGCTCATCCGACGGACACGGCGGTGCAGCGAGGGCCGAAAGGTTGCGTATCCGCCGGCGGCCCGTGCATTGCCACGACCAGGACCGTCCGAGGCAGCCGGCGCCGTACGGTGTACAGGACCCGTCTGGCGGTGTCTGTATCCAGGCCTGTCCTCGGCTCGTCGACGAGCAGTACGTCGGGTCGCGTGGCGAGGGCGCGGGCGAGGTGGAGTCGGCGCTGTTCGCCGCAACCCCAGTCCGCACGCGGCCAAGGTATGAACCGGACAATCTTCTTCGGCGTACTTGAAGCTTGTTATGCCCGCCCCATCAATCGACTTGGCGTGTTCCATCGCGCCGCTACGCCGTGGAGATCCTGCGTCAGGGCAGCATCGGCGGATGGTTGCTACTCCAGAATGCGTCTGGCGCAGAGGGTGGCTAGCGTCGATCACGCGGTGGTCGGATCGAACGGGTACGTATTGACCGAGGGAGGAGTCGGGAACCTCAGGGAGAAACGCATCGATGCAGGACCGCGTTCATCGTTCGAGGGCGAGTGACCGCTCAACACGGCTGAGTTCATCGCGCAGAGCCGGAGTGGGTACGGTTCCGGTCTGCTGCCTGAGGGCGCGGGCTTCGTCAAGGTGTAGGCGGGCTCGTTGGTGATCGCCTCGGTCGTGGTCGAGCACGGCCATCGCCTCCAGGACGGAAGCCGTACCACCGAGATGACGCAGACGCCGGGACACGTCGAGCGCCTGACTTAGCAGCGTCTCCGCCCGTTCGTGATCACCGGCCAAGACAGCGAGTTGAGCCGCCAACGTGCCGGCCGAGGCGAGCCCCTCCTGATAACCGATGCTCTGGTACGCCGCGAGGCTCCCCGATGCCAGCGCGGACGCCTCCGCGGTGCGACCCAACGCGAACTCCGCATGCGCTCGGTAGTCCAGGGCGCTGCCGAGCACCATCGGCTCGCCGACCTCCTCCGCCAGGGCTTGAGCCTCCCGAAGCAACTGTTCGCCCGCGTCCTGGTCTCCTTTCGCGTGGGCGGACCGACCGGCCAGTGCGGTGACAAGGGCAAGCGTCCACAGCCGGCCGGAGTTGCGTGCGCTACTCATGGCAGCGACGTGATGTTCATGGGCGGCGGTGTAGTCGCCCTGTGCCCAGGCGGCCATCCCGAGTAGGTTCTCGGCGAGAGCGACGAGCTCCGGGTCCTGCAGGGCGGTCGCGGCGTCGAGCTGCCGGCGCGCATGGTCAATAGCTATGGCCGCGTCGCCTTGGGCGAGGGCGGTCGAAGCGAGAATCCGCAACAGGCGAACGCGGATATGAGGGTTGGTCTCGGTGCCGAGGACGGCATTCGCCCATGATCGGAGTTCCGAGAGTTGGCCGGCGAGGAACCACGGCCAGTACAAGTCGGCGACGAGGCGACCGGCGGATGCCCAGCGCTCGGCGATGGCGTGGGTGGTCGCCTTTCGCAGGTCTTCGGCGCTGGCGCGAGCGACCGCGGCCCACGCCGTCGCCTCCGCTGTCTGGATCCGGTCGTTGATTCGTGCTGCGAGACTCACGTGATACTCGACGTGTCGCCGCCGCGAGCCGCCGCGCGTTGTCGCTGTCGCCCTCTCTCGGGCGAAGTGTCGCACCGGGTCGAGGAAGCGGTAACGAGCCCGCCCGATCAGATCGAAATCTCGCGTGAGCAACGAACGCCCGAGCAGGTGGTCGACCGCGTCCGACCCGTCGTCGCCGACAACCGCGCCGGCGGCCTCACGGTCGAAGGAACCCACGAACACGGACAGAGCAGCGAAAGCCTCCCGATCTCGCGCATCAAGTAGATCGTGGCTCCAGCCGATCACCGCCCGCATTGTGCGATGCCTCGGGTCACCCGCGAGTGCATCAGCCGCGAGCGCGTCCAGCGGCTGATCCAGACTGCTGACGAGCTGCTCCAGCGAAACTGCGGCGGTTCTGGCCGCAGCCAGCTCGAGCGCGAGCGGAAGTCCCTCCAGCCTGCCGACGATGGCCCGCACACCCTCGACGTTGAGCTCGGCCGTTGGGTTCGCCGCCCGGGCGCGTGATGTGAACAGCTCGGCGCCCGCAGTCTCGTCGAGCCCGCTCAGTTGAACGATCTGCTCGCCGGGAGCCCGCAGCGGCTGGCGGGTGGTCGCAAGGATCCACAGGTCCGGGCAGCGGGACAGCAGGCTGGTCGCCAGCCCCGCCACCACCTCAACAACGTGTTCGCAGGTATCCAGGACCAGCAAGCCTCGCCGCCGGGACAGGTAGTCGCACATGAGATCGATCTCATGCCCGGGGGACTCGGCTAACTGAAGTGCTCGAGCCACACTCGTGGCGACATCGCTGCCAGCCAGGACCGGGGCGAGTTCAACAAACCACACCGCCCCGCGTGGGGCTAGCGCGGCGGCGGCCTCGACCGCGAGCCTGGTCTTGCCAATCCCACCCGGTCCGGTCAGCGTCACGAGACGAGACACCGTCAGCGCTGACCGCAGCGTGGCAAGATCGCTGTCGCGACCAATCAACCGGGTCACCGGTGACGGTGGAGCCGCCGCGGGGCGGGCTGGAGCGGCGGTCAGGGACGAGTCTTGTGCGAGTACGGCGGCCTCCACCGCACGCAACTCGGGTCCCGGTTCCAGCCCCTCCTCGTCAGCGAGATACCGGCGGGCCCGCGCGTACGCCGCGAGTGCGTCAGCTTGCCGGCCAGCCGCGTAGAGGGCCTTTACCTGTAGGACGCGCAACCGCTCACGCATGGGGTGCTCGTCGACGAGCACCGCGAGCTCGGCAACCACTGCGGCTCCGAGGCCCGCGTCGAGCTCCTGGGCCAAGCGAGCCTCCACGGCGGAAAGGCGGCGCACCTCCTCCAGGCGCGCTGCGGTCGCCCGCGCCCAGGGCTGGTCGATCCATTCCTCAAGGGCCGCTCCACGCCACAGTGCCAGCGCCTCTTGATACCTGCGGGCGCGGACCAGATCCTCGAAGCGCGCCGCATCAACCGAGACCGGGCTGACGTCGAGCCGGTATCCTCCCGGGACCGTCGTGACCTCCTGGGCGCCGAGACACCGGCGCAGGTCCCGTATGTAGCCGTGGATGAGGTTGGGAGCAGACCGGGGCGGTACGTCGCCCCACAGAGTGTCCGCGATCCGGTCAACACTTACGTGCCGGCCGCGGTTTACCAACAACAGAGCCAGCAAGGTCCGCAACTTGGGTGCGGACAGCTGTACCTCGGCGCCGTTGTTGTCGAGCACTCGCATCGGTCCGAGCACTTCGTACTCCACGTTCGAAGCGTACGGATGCCGACGCCTCCAGAGATACTCCAGCGCGGGACCAGAAGCTGCGGTCAGGCTGGTGGTGCAATCACCGAGGAGGAAACCATGGTCATCCACATCGTCCGCTTCCGTTCGGCGCTGTCGGACGAGCGCATAAGAGAGCTCTTCCATGTCCGCGCGCCCGAGTACCTTGCCATCCCAGGGCTACTGCAGAAGTACTATCTCCGGTTCCGCAGCGGTGAGTACGGCGGCATCTACGTTTGGGATTCCGCTGTGTCGATGGAGCGGTTCATGGGCGGCGAGCTGGCCCGCTCGATCTGCCACGTCTACCGCGTAGAGGAGTCGGTGCGTGACGTCGCCGACGTCGTCCTCGTACTGCGAGGCGAGCAAGGTGCACTTCGATGACCTCGCCCCGCTGGGGATGGCCCACAACGCCCGGTACGCGTTGCTGATCGAGCGGGCGTTGGCCACCTTCTGGAGACACCACGGCCACACCTTGGTGAAGGCAGGCCCACCACCGCAGACGCGTTCAACGTCGTGAAGGAGTTCAGCATCAGTTACCGCGGCCCGATCCGCGGGCCATGTGCTGTGGCCGTTCACTTCTGGCTCGAGCACACGGGTACGTCCTGCGCGGTGCACACCTTCTGTCTGTTCCTCCGACGGCACAACCGTCTTCGCCGAAGGTCGCCGAGTCGTGATCAAGCTCGACCGTCAGACGCTGCGCCCGCCGGCGTGGACACCTGAAGCCCGCGCCGTTGCCGAAGGCCTCCTACGTCGGCCCGGGCACGCGCGAGGCCGGCGGCAGATATCCGCCGCGGGCTTGTGACATCGACGTCCCAGGCCGCATCCGGTCGGTGGCGACGCGTGCTCGCAGTACTCGTAGGGATCGCTGCGAGGGTGACAATGACCAGGTCGAACAGCGCAAAAGGGGTGCCGATGAACCAGTTCGACGTCGTGGTGAGCGCAGGCTCGTTGAGATCGAATGACACCCATGCAATCCAGTTCCCGCATCGCTGGACGTCCGAGGGCGTGATCGTCGACGCGGCGTTCAGCGGAGCCCACCTGTTACACCTAGCAGCGGCTGGGTGCGTTCTCAACGACGTATATCGAGAGGCCGCCACACTCGGGATCCAGGTCGACGGAGTGCGGGTATCGGCTGCCGGAGGCTTCGACGCCGAGACGTGGACATCGACTGGCATCACCTATTCGGTCGAGCTGAGTTCGTCTGCGACCGCCCAAGAGCTTGCCCGGCTGTTGGACCTCGTTGACGACGTAGCCGAGATCCCTCGCGCCATCCGGGCCGGAGCAACGGTGCACCGGCTCCGCGGCCAGCGACAAGATCAAGTGCTGCCACCTTCTTGACTCAGTTCCCAAGTCAGACTGTTCGGCAGGGGCAAGGGTTGTCGGTCGGGAAGGATTGCCGGGGTGAGTCGTTCGCCGAGGCCTTCGCCAGCGACGACCCGCTGCTGCGGCACGTGCGGACCGTGCTGAGGAGCCCGCAAACCAACGGCGTGGTCGAACGGTTCTTCGGCGCCGTTCCGGCAGACCTGCAGGACCCTGCGCCCACACCAGGCCCTCGCAGACTGCACCACTCCAGGCCCACCTCGTCTGGCCCACCGACGAGCAGTGACCACGCTCTGCGCCATCGCATCGCGACGTCCGCTCATGGCACCCCTTTAGGTCAAGACATCGCGGGGACGAGGGTTCTACGCTGGCTGATGGCGGGTCCGGGAAGTGGCTTGTCCGAAGAGCCGGTATGGGGCTGTGAGCCGGCCGCGCTGGAGACAGAGTCGTTGCCCTGGTGCCCTCCTGGGCCCGTCACCTGAGCGTGCTCGCGGCTGTTCTGGTCGGCGGCCATCCGTGCGTACACGACGTTCGACAGACGTCGTTTGAGGGCGCGCGGTACTTGTCGGCGAACCGGTGGATGTCGCCGACATCGGCCAGCAGCCGCGCCGCCCCGGTGGGTCCAATGCCGGTCAGGTCCATCAGGGTGGAGCCGCGCTCGGTGACCAGTGCCGCGAGGTCCTTTTCGGCCACCTTGATCTTCTGGTCGATGGCCTCGAGTTCGGTGAGCAGCTCGACCGCGAGCCGGCGCCGGGTCTTGCCGACCAGGTCTCGCGGCCTGGTGGTCGCGATCAAGGTCCTGGCCTGCGGTGCCGACAAGTACTGCTTGGCGCCGCCGGGAACCAGCTCCAGCAGCAACCGGTGCAGCCGGTTCAAGGTTTGGGTCCAGGCCCTGCCGAGCTCGTCGCGGCGGTCGACCAGCAGTCCCATCACGACCAGGTCGTCATCGACCTCGACTCGCCGCAGCCCCGGGTCGGCCGGGGCGTACAACGCGGCCAGCGCCACCGAGCGGGCATCGACCGGGTCGGTCTTGCGCCCGTTGCCGGTGGCAAACAGCTCCGGTCAGCTGCTCACAGCCCTCGGACGCGCATCACGACGCCGGCGTGGTCGGACGGCCACAGCCCGGTCGTCGGGTCGCGCGGGTCGCCGTCGCGGCCGGTCACCTGGCCACGGTCGGTGGTGAGCGCGTCCCCGTCCGCAGTACGGCCGAACACCATGTCGATGCGGTGCGTCCATGATCCGGGGGCCGCCTCGTCCACCGTCTCGTTGAGGCCGGAGGTGTCGCCGGCGTCGAAGCCGGGCAAGTCCGCGGGCCGGCCGGAGTCCTTCCACAGGTCGGTGTAGCCGCCGGCGCCAGTGATCAGTTCGTACGGCGCCTTGTGCGGCACATGGTCGATCGGCTTGATCGAGCTGTTCACGGGGTCGGAGTTGCAGTCGCAGACGAACACCGTGCTCCGGTTCGGCGACGTCGCCTCGGTGACCAACTCGTTGGCCTGGGCCAGCGCGATGTCGGAGCTGAACGCCTCGAGGTGCGTGTTCACGAATCGGAACCGCTGCGCGCCCGCCCGGACGTCGACCCACTGGTAGCCGCGGTCGAAGTCGAAGTCCACTCCGGCAACGCCGACCTGCAGGTTCACGTCGTAGATGTCCTGGCCCTCGTCCAACGTGGTGAGGCTGCTCGACGCGCGCATCAGGACGACGTCGCGCATCGTCAGGCGGATGTCGCGAGGGTTGCCACCGGGCACGGCGATCGAGCCGGTGAAGCTCGGCGACTCGACATCTGCCCGGTTCGCGATGCTGGCCGCGACGTACGGCGTGCCGCGCTCGGCCAGCTCGTCGAGCAGGATCTGCAGGAAGTCGTAGTCGACGGTCCCCGCGTTCGGCACCCCCACCTGATTCAGCTGCAACGGCCCGTGCCGCCACAGGGCGACCTCCTGAAGCCCGATCAGGTCCGGCCGTGCATCGACGATCTCGTCGGCCAGCAGCCGTCCGCGCACGGCGAAGTCGGTGCGGTCGACGATCGCGCGGGTCACCTGGGTCGCATTCGCCAGGGCGGTGACGATCGTGAGCTGGTTCGCCCCGGGTTGCGCCGCCCCGCGGAGAGCCGCCTCGACCGGCCGGTTGATGTCCGCGCCGAGGTAGATATTGCGCGTCATCACCGTGACCGGCTTGGCCGGCGGATCCTGCGCCTGCGCCGGACCAGCCACCCCCAGGGGTCCCAGCAGCAGCCCGATCGAGCACCCGACTGCCATGACCCGCCGCCTCGTCATCCTCATACGCCCCTCCCAAGGCTCGATGATTCCTTGCATCCTCGACCTGGGAGCACGCGTTGTCCATGCCCCCGTGTACCGAGTGACTGCGGTCGGCCGGCGCTGAACGCTTCTTGGTAGCGGCAGCGGTGCGCAGCCACTGTTCGCGCGGTCATGCCGAAGAGCGAGCGCGGCTGATCGCCGTGTGCGCCCCGTTCTTGCTGCGGTCACGCCTATCGGTTTCGCTATGCGATGTCGCGGCGGATGGCCACGCGGGTGCCCAGAGCGGCGAAGCGAGCGCCCAGGCAAGCAGCACCAGCCCGCCCGCGGCCTGCCCAGGCATCGCCGCGTCGACCGAGGAAGTGAGCCGGCCCAGCGCGTTGCCGGCCTGGTAGGGCAGTACTGCGCCACCTCGGCGGTGGCCTCGACCCCACTCAGGATCGGGCCAACGACGAAGATGTACACGACGAACCCACGATCACCGCGATCTGGTTGCGCATCAGGCGGCCCACAGCGACCCCGAGCACGGCGTACAGCGCCACCTCGATGCCGACCCCGCCGAGGGTCCGGGCGAGGTCGGTGCCGGAGAGCACGATGTCGACATGCTTGGCGGCGAACCACGGGAGGGCCACCGCGAGGAGGACGACGGTGCAGGCCGCGGCGTACCCGAGCCCCGCCACGGCGTAGGTGACGAGCTTCGCGACGACCACCCTCCCCCGGCGAGGCGTCGCGAGGAACGTCGGCGTGGCCGTCTGGTGCGCCAACTCGCCGGTGACCGCGATGATGCCGAGGATCCCGGCCGCGACCAGCGTCGCGGTGGCCTGCGCGAAGACGGTGCGTTACCCGGGAGCGGTGTCGAGGCCGAGCGGTCCCGGCTCGGCGAAACCGATCGCGGCGCTCGTGGTCCCGCCGACCGTGGCCAGGCCGAGGACCAGCATCCACAGCCAGAGCCTGGTGGTCGTGAGCTTGCGGAGCTCGGCTCGGACGAGCGCGGTCACGGTTGCTCCTCCACGCCGGCCCACGCATCGATCCATCGCCCGGCCGCGGTGGAAGTCGACCTGCTGTCCGACGGAACCAAACTCGTGATCTCGGTTGCCAACACCGGCGACGGAGTATCCCCCGATCAGTGCGAGGCAATCTTCGTCGAAGGCATCTCGACTCGCGGCGCCGATCGCGGGCTCGGCCTGGCGATCGCCCGGCAGACAGCGCGAGATCTCGGCGGCGAGGTCGAACTGACCAACCCAGGCCGTGGCGGTACGCAGACCGTGTTCGTTGCCCATCTTCCCGACGTACTGGACGGAGCGTCCTCGTGATCGGCGTACTCGTGGTCGACGACGACTTCCGGGTCGCTGAGGTGCACTCGTGGTACGTCGGGCAGGTCGCAGGTCTGAAGGTCATCGGCGTGGCCCACACCGCAGCGGATGCGGTGCGGTCGGTTGCGGATCTGAAGCCTGACCTCGTGCTGCTCGACAACTACCTGCCCGACCGACCCGGGATCGACCTCGCAGCGGAGCTACGCGTCGACATCTTCATGGTCACCGCGGATTCGTCTGCGACCTCCGTGCGGGCGGCGTTCGCCGCGGGCGCGGTGAACTACCTGATCAAACCATTCAGTTCGGAGCAATTGACCTCGCGGCTGCGGGCCTATGTGCGGTATCGCACCCTGCTCGGCGACCAGCCGAACGAACTGAGCCAGCAGGCCGTCGATCGGGCCATCGATGCCCTGCACGAGGCAGACAAGCCACCGACGCCGAAAGGGCAGTCGCCGGTGACCGCCCGGCTGGTGACGGAAGCGTTGCGGCGGGCCGACAACCCCCGGACGGCCGCCGACGTGGCCGACGAACTCGGTATTTCCCGAGCCACCGCGCAGCGCTACCTGGCTGCGCTCGCAGACGACGGACGCGCGACGCTCAGCCTCCGGTACGGCTCGACCGGACGACCAGAACATCAGTACGTCTGGATTACCGCACTGTGAGCTGGGCGGCCCGGCCGGCGGCGGATCCTGGACTCGAGCCATGGGCCGGCGACGCGGTCCGCCCAGTTGGCTTGGGCGCCGGAGTCGCCGAGAGGTCTGGGCCGCTCCAGCCGGCTCAGGCCAGTCTCGTGCCGTTGGACCCCCGCCCCCGTAGCTACCTACTCGATGCTTGAGGCAACGATGGCGACAGGCAACGGATCTGGTACGCCGTCCGCCTCACCGCCGGCCCTGGTCTTCTCGCCGGCCGATCTTGATCTCCGCCTCCCGCTGCTCCATCTCCCGGCGAAACTCGGCTGCCGCCGCTCGACCGCCGTACGCGGAACCAAGGACGGCACGGGTGCAGCAGGACACCCCAACTCCGCCAAATGGCCGACGAGCTTCCGGGAGTCCACCGTCAGAGAGACCGCTCCTCCCCTGATGCGCCGCGTCGTCGCCAGACTGGCCGACGCCCTGCGCAAGAAGGACATCACGGCAGCCATGAAGCGTTCTCCTCGGACGCCGCAAGCTACGAGGCCCGAAGGCGAAGGCTGGATACCCGCTATCGGTGATGTCCAGGGAGGTTGATCAGCTGCCGGTAGTTTCGCTGGATGGACGAGCTGAGGCTGTGTCGCAGACGTGGAGCGTCGGCGACCTTGGTGTGCTCGAAGGGTCGGTCTCCGCGGGTGGCTGTGCTAGTCGTTCTGGGGGAAGCCGAGGTTCAGACCTCCGTGGCTGGGGTCGAGCCACCGCGAGGTGACGACCTTGCCACGGGTGAAGAACTGCACGCCCTCGGCCCCGTGGGCGTGGCTGTCGCCGAAGAGGCTGTTCTTCCAGCCGCCGAACGAGTAGTAGGACACCGGCACCGGGATCGGCACGTTGACGCCGACCATCCCGACCTCGACCTCGTTCTGGAAGCGGCGCGCGGCTCCGCCGTCGTTGGTGAAGATCGCGGTGCCGTTGCCGTAGGGGTTGGCGTTGATGAGCTCCAGCCCGTCGTCGTACGTCGCGACCCGGACGACCGACAGCACCGGCCCGAAGATCTCCTCGTCGTAGATCGACATTCCCGGCCTGACCTTGTCGAAGAGCGTCGGCGCCAGGAAGAAGCCCTCGCCGTCGGCGTCGTACTGGCCGTTGCGGCCGTCCACCACCAGCTCGGCCCCGGCCTCGACCCCGGCCTCGACGTACGACGTGACCTTGTCGAGGTGCGGTCCGGTGACCAGCGGGCCCATGTCGCAGCCGCGGGTGCCGTCGCCGGTCCGCAGCTTGCCCATCCGGTCTTTGATCTTCTCGATCAGCTCGTCGGCGATCACGTCGACCGCAACCAGGGCCGAGATCGCCATGCAGCGCTCTCCGGCGGAGCCGAAGCCCGCGTTGATCGCCGCGTCCGCGGCAAGGTCGAGGTCGGCGTCGGGCAGCACCAGCATGTGATTCTTGGCTCCGCCGAGCGCCTGGACTCGCTTGCCGTGCGCGGCGCCCGTCTCGTAGACGTAGCGCGCGATCGGGGTCGAGCCGACGAACGACACGGCCTTGACGTCGGGGTGGGTGAGCAGGGCGTCGACGGCCTCCTTGTCGCCGTTGACGACATTGAGGATGCCGTCGGGGAGCCCCGCCGCTTTCCACAGCTCGGCCACCGCGATGGTGGCGCTCGGGTCCTTCTCGCTGGGCTTGAGGACCACGGCATTACCGCACGCGATGGCGATCGGCACGAACCAGAGCGGGACCATGGCGGGGAAGTTGAACGGCGAGATGACCGCGACCACGCCGAGACTCTGGCGGATCGAGTAGACGTCGACCCGGGTCGAGGCGTTTTCGGTGAACCCGCCCTTCATCAGAGTCGGAATGCCACAGGCGAACTCCGCCACCTCGAGACCCCTGGTCACCTCACCCAGCGCGTCACTGAGCACCTTGCCGTGCTCAGCGGTGATCAGGGCGGCGATGCGCTCCTTGTCGCGGTTGAGCAGTTCGCGGAACGCGAAGAGCACCTGGCTCCGCTTGGCCTGGGAGATGTTTCCCCAGCTCTCCTGCCAGGCCTGCTTCGCGATCTCGACGACCTCGGCGACGAGGTCGGCCGACGCGAGGTCGACAACGCCGGAGACCTCGCCGGTTGCCGGGTTGAAGACCTCACTGGTGCGCTCGGCCGTGCCTGTCCAGGGCATGCCGGCAACGAGATGGGTGATGCGGGAGGGTGGCGCTGTCGACATGGAGATCTCCTTGCAGTGATGGAACGGCCTCAGGGCGAGACCATGGGGCGCGGTCTGCACGTTGACCGTGCAGCGCTTGACCGACCGGAGGCGTCACGGCCGTCGAACGCACCGACCGGGCAGTTGTGGACAGGCTCAGTGGCCACAGCCGCCCGCTCGGACGTTCTCTGGGTTCGTCAGGTCACGGCGCCTCTCCGACCAATGCCATGAAGTCGCACTGAACCAGCGACGGGCCGTCCACCAGCAAGGGTTGAGAGTGCCGCGCAGGCCGCGACGCGGGGTCCGGGAACATGCTGACCCATTCCGCATTCACCGGCTCGCGGTTGTCGCGGTCGCGCAGGTAGACGGTCACCTTGATGATGTTCTCCGTGGTGCCGCCGGCAGCCTCGACGATGGCCTTCATGTTGGCGAAGACGTTGACGCACTGGGCGGTCAGGTCCTCCGGCAGGGCGTGCGTGCCGGGGTTCACGCCATGGATCGCGCCCGATACGAGCAGGTTTCCGATCCGACAGGCGTTGGGCACGGGGTGCTTGTGGGCGAGCTCCTTGACGATCACACTCCTCCGACGGCTCACGGCTTCACTCCCTCCGCCGCAGCGGACGCGGTGGGCGCCGCGGCGTTCGCCCGATCGTCCTGGTCCGCAGCGGTGCCGAAACCTGGCGTGAGGTTGAGCCCCTTCGTCTCCGGAAGCCGCACCGTGGCCAGGATCGCGATGCTGTAGCCCAACAGCGCGACCAGCCCGATGGCCTCGGCCAGAGTGATCCACTGGGCAAGAATGCCGATGCAGGAGACCGCGACGGCGCCGGCCGCCTTGCCGAAGTTGTAGGCGAAGCTCTGCCCGCTGCCGCGGATCGCGGTCGGGAACAGCTCCGTGAAGAATGGGCCCAGCGACGCGTAGTTACCGATCGTGAAGAAGCCGAACGGCACACCCATCACGATCAGTCCCCAGCCAGATAGCGGCAAGAACATGTACGCGACCGTCACGAGCCAGGAGCAGACCAGGAACAGCTGGAACGTCCGCCGCCGGCCGAGTGCGTCTCCCAGGTACGCGCTCGCCAGGAACCCGAAGAAGGAACCGCCGGTCACCAGGAACACGTAGAACCCCGCCTGGCCGGGCGACAGGTGCCGTACGGTCTTCATGAAGGTCGGCAGCCAGTTGACGATCGCCCCACCGACGCCGATCACGCCGAAGGCCAGCAGTGACGCCAAGATCGTGGTCGATCGCGTCCCCGGCCCGAAGATCGCCCCGAGCCCGGGGCGGCGGCCGTTGGCCGACATGGCAGCGCGCGTCTGCTGGTACAGCTCCGGCTCCTCGAGTCTGCGGCGCAGGAACAGCACCAGGAGGCCGGGCAGTACGCCGATCATCAGGAGCGCGCGCCAGCCGTACTCCGACGGAACGTGGGCCAGGACCACACCGGCCAAGAGCGCCGCCAAGCTCCAGCCGATGCCGAAGCCACTCTGGACGGAACCCACAGCCTTGCCGCGATGCGCAGGCCGGATGATCTCGCCCATCAGCACCGCACCGGCCGCCCACTCGCCACCGAACCCCAGTCCCTGCAGCACGCGCACGGTGAGGAGCTGCTCGAAGTTCTGCGTGAAGCCCGCGATGAACGTGAACACCGAGAACCAGAGAATCGTGAACTGCATGATGCGGACGCGGCCGAATCGGTCCGCCAGAAGGCCACACGTCCAGCCACCGATGGCCGCCGAGAGCAGTGTCGCCGTGGCCAGGTAGCCGGCCTGCGCCGTCGTCATGCCCCAGGCTGCGATGAGCACGGGGAGCACGAAGCTGAAGAGCTGCGCATCCATCGCATCGACCGCCCATCCCGCGAAGCATCCCCAGAACGTGTTGCGTTCGCGCTTGGTCAGTTCTCGATACCAACCGAACATTCAGTTCCTCCAAGAATTTTGATCGTCTACGGCTCCCCCTCAAACGACAAGTGGTGTCAGACCTCCGTCCATCGTCAGCGAAGCGCCGGTCACGTACGACGCCCGGGCGCTGGCCAGGTACAGCGCCGCATCGGCGACTTCCTCAGGTTTCGCGTACCTCCCGAGCGGGATGCGCGCCTGGTTCTCACGCAAGAGCTCCTCGGGCGGCCTTCCGGTCATGCGCGACTGGGCCTCCAGGGACATCTGCACCCGGTCGGTCATGGTCGCCGCGGGGTTGATGACGTTGACGCGGACGCCGGCGTGGCCCCAAGCAGCTGCCAGTCCGGCGGACGCCAGCATCAGTGCCGCGTTCGCTGCCCCGCCGGGGAGGTGGATCGGCGAGGCGATCTTGCCGCCGGTGCCGATGATGTTGACGATCGCGCCGGACTGCCGCGCCACCATCCGCGGCAGGATGTGGTCCATGACGTTCATGTACGTGAAGAACTTCGCGTCCATCGCCACCCGCCACCGGTCCGGCGTCAGCTCGTTCGGGGGCACGCGCGTGGCGCCGCCGGCGCAGTTGACCAGGACGGCAATCGGCCCGACCTGCTCCTCGGCGGCCGCTACGACCTCTTCGGCCGCAGCCCCATCGGACAGGTCGGCCTGGAACGCCGTGACCGCCACGCCGTCCTTGGCCGAGGTCTTCACGGCGGCGGCCAGATTGTCGCGGCTGCGTGACACGATGACCACGCGGGCCCCTTCGTTGCCGAAGGCGCGGGTGCAGGCCAGGCCGATACCCTTGCTGCCGCCGGTGACCAGAACGACCTTTCCGTCAAGTTCGAGGTTCATCTCAGCAGGTCCTGTTCCAGCACGTCGGGGTTGTGGACGTTGATCGGGGTCCCCTGGGCGAAGGCCACGATCTGGTCGAAGGCATTGCCATAGCCGAACTCGTAGTTGTCGCGTTCGACATAGCCGAGATGCGGTGTGCACAGGACGTTCGGCAGCTGCAGGAGCGGGTCGGTCGGATCGGTCAGTGGCTCGTGCTCGAACACGTCGACCGCCGCCTTTCCGGGCCTGCCGTCGCGCAACGCCGCGACGAGCGCACCGGGTTGGATCAGCTCCGCCCGGCTGGTGTTCACCAGCAACGCCGTCGGCTTCATCAGGGCCAGGTCGTCGGACCCGATCAGGCCCGTGCTCTCCGCGTTCAGGCGCAGGTGCAGGCTGAGCACGTCCGACTGCTCGAACAGGGCCTGCTTGCTCGCGGCAACCCGGAAGCCTTCGGCCCTCGCCCGTTCCAGGGAGCCCTGCCGTCCCCAGATGAGCAGTTCCATTCCGAACGCGACGCCGATCCGCGCCACCATCGAGCCGAGCCTGCCGAAGCCGTAGATTCCCAGCGTCCGGCCGCGCAGCCCCAGCCCGAGGGTGCTCTGCCAGCTGCCGCCGCGTAGCGCAGCACTCTCGAGCGGGATGTTGCGCATCGCGGCCAGGATCAGGCCCCACGTGAACTCCACCGTGGGGTAGGACGGACGTGCGGTCACGGCCGAGGACACGACCACGCCATGCCGCGTGCACGCGGCGAGGTCGATGTGCGGTACGTGACCGTTCTGGCTGATCAGCTTCAAGTTCGGCAGGCGGCTGAGCAGGGCTTCGCCGACTTTGGTGCGCTCGCGCAGCAGGACCAGCACGTCGGCGTCGGACAGCCGCTCAGCCAGGATGTCCACGTCGGCAACGGCGTCGTGCCACACCGTGACGTCGTGGCCCTGGAGCTTGCTGAAGCAGTCGAGCGTACGGACGACGTCCTGGTAGTCGTCGAGGACGGAGACACGGAGCTTCCGCACGGGGCTGGTCATGGCGTCACGCATTCGTCGGGAGATCGGCGACCGCAGTGCCGGCGTCGATCGCCGCGCACTTCGCCTCCTCGAAGGCGGTCTTGGCCAGCGCGCGTTCCAGCACCTCGGCCGCCCGCGCGATCGGGATGAAGCACACGCCGGTCTCGTCGGCGATGACGATGTCGCCGGGCGAGACGCGGACGCCCGCGATCTGCACGTCGCCATTGATCTCAACGGTCTCGATGCGCCACTTGCCTGTCACCGGGGTGATCTCCGTGGCCCACACCGGGTAACCGACCCGCCGCGAATGGCCGAGATCGCGGATGCCGCCGGAGATGATGGCGCCGGCTTCGCTCTGCCGCTTGCCGGTCTGCGCCGAGATGCCACCCATGTTGGAAATGCCCGCGACGCCATCGATCACGACCACGTCGCCGGGCAACGCCAGGTTGTGCGCCTCGAACTCCGCCATCCGGTTGACGTGGCTCCGCGCCGATTCGTAGACGTGCTCCCGCTGCATGATGTTGCGCACGGTCAACGCGGGCCCGACGATGCTCGCGGATGGCATGGTCGGCTTGAGGATCGAGGCACCGATCACCCCGGTGATGCCCAGCTCGTCCATGACGTCCGAGACGACGCTGGTCGCGTCGGTGATGCGCTTGAATCTCTCGACCAGGCCATCCGGCGGGCGCGGGGTGCGCAGCAGGCGGATCCGGTCGGGGCTGATCTTCCCAGTCAGCTTGGGCAACACGTCTCCGGCGGGAGCGTAATTCATGGAGAAAATTCCTCACGGGTTCGAGGGCGCCAGTCGGCCAAGATGTCGGCCGTTGTGTGAGGCCCGTCATAGCGTTCGATGGCTGATAGCGTGGCTTGAGCAGCCTCGAATGGTCCAATAGACAGTCTGGGGGGAGCATTATCACTCAGACGAATAACGCGCGGCTTGATCTCAACCTGCTCACGGTCATCGAAGCCGTCATGATGGAACGCAACGTGACGCGCGCCGCGGCCAGTCTGTCGATGAGCCAGCCGGCCGTCAGCAACGCGCTTCGGCGCGCACGAAAGCTGACGCAGGACCAGCTGTTCCTCAAGGTCGCGGACGGCGTGCAGCCGACAGCGCGGATGCTCGCCATCTGGCCCGAGCTCCATCGCTCACTGGCGGTGATCCGAGCCTCGATCGCACCCCAGCAGTTCGATCCGCGCACGGATCCCACCAGCTTCCGGATCGCGGTCACCGACAGCTTGGCGGCGGAAGCGGTCTGCGGCATCACCTCAAGACTGAGGGCCACGTCGCCCTATGCCCGCATCGCGTTCTCGTTCCACACGAATGCCAGCTCGCTGGACGGAATCGAACGGGGCACACTGGACTGCGCAGTCGGCATGTTTCCAGCGCTTCCTCGTGCCATCCATGTGCAGAGCCTTCGCACGGATCGCTACGTGTGCGTGATGCAACGCGGGCACACGTTGTCGCAAGAGATGACCCTGGAGCAGTTCGCGGCGGCTTCGCACGTGCTGGCGACCCCGTCAGGCTCGGACCTAGGCGTGGTCGACGGATGGCTCAGCCTGGATGGTCGCACAAGGACGATCGTCGCAGTCGTCAACCACTTCGCTCATGCCTTGCGGATCGTCGGCGAGAGCGACTTGCTGACCTGTGTGCCGAGCGGCTTCCTCGAGGGGCCGGGCCGGATGCTCGTCGAGCAGCACGACTTGGTGGTCCGCGACCTGCCCTTCGAGACCGAGAAGCTGATCTACAAGCTCGTGTGGCATGAGCGGCTCCATGTCCACCCCGCTCACCAGTGGTTCCGCTCGCTCGTTGCCGACATCTGCGGATAGCCGGCCGGATCTTGTACGGCGCGCTCATCCGACTGACACCGTGGTCCAGTCGGGCCCGAGAGGTCCCGTGTCTGCCGGCGGCTGATGCATGGACATGATCAGGATCGCCTGGGGTAGCCAGCGCCGTACGGCGTACAGGACCTGGCTGGCGGTGTCTGTGTCCAGGCCCGTCGTCGGCTCGTCGATGAGGAGTACGTCGGGTTGGGTAGCGAGGGCGCGAGCGAGGTGGAGTCGGCGCTGCTCGCCGCCGGACAGGCTGCGCCCACCGACGCCCAGACTGGTCTGCGGTCCCACCCCGGCGTGGTCGAGGGCCATGGCGGTGAGCAGGTCGGCGACCTCGGCGGCATTCGCGCTCGGGTTGGCCAGGCAGAAGTTGTCGGCGACCGTCCCGGTGAACAGGTAGTCATCGGCCAGTACAGCGGTGACGACGGCCGAACCGGGCTGTCGCCGGAGCGCTGTGGCGACGGCTGTGATGAGCGTGGTCTTTCCGGTGCCGGACGGGCCGGTTATGACGAGGCTCTGGCCGGCACTGACCCTGAATCCAATCTCGCGAGCATGCCGCATTGGTGTGGCGGGCAGTTGGTAACTCGACACGGCGAGGCCGTGACCGTCGTACTCGACACGGAACGTCTTGGCGACCTCCGGCCGGCGGCACACATCTTCGCCGACCGGCGCGAGGTGAGCCTCGGCCCGGCGCGATTGGACCCACGCCGTCGCGGCGTCCACCAGACGCTCTGCATTGGCCATGACTCCAGCCGCCAGCAAAGCAACGAAGACCAAACTCGCGACCGAGCCACCGGCCGGTGCGGCGAGCAGAACCGCGAACAGCAGCCCGATGGCCGCCACTGCGCGGACGCCGCCCAGAGCACCAGCCGTGGTCACAATGTGGCTGTTTCGCGTGCTCTCGAAGGCGTCCAGGCGGCGCAGTGTGCGGTGCACAAGCTGGTCTGAGGCTCCTAACGACGCCATCTCGGGCCATGCCTCGACCGCAGTAACCAGTTCGGTCCGCAGCAGACCGCGGGTGTGGCCGGTCTCATCCATCCGGCGAGCTGTGGCTGCGGCGAGCACTGCGCAGGCGATCACGGCGACGACCAGTGCCAGCGCCACGAGCGGATAGCCGGCGAGCACGATCGCAGCGCAGCCGCCTCCTGTCATCACGGCGCCGACGACTACGGGCGCAGTGGCCTGGATGACCGCCATGCCGATGGTGTCTGCGTCAGCCATGACCCGGTCCAGCGACTGACCGGACCAGGCAGCGCCTTCGGCTCCTGCGGCCTGGTCGTAGACGTCGAGCCTGGCGGCACTCGTCCGCCGGAGGGCGGCCGCGTGCAGGACCACCCGGTTGGCATAGCCAGTCGCAATCCGGACGAGCGCGAGCCCGCGCACCCCACCGCTTGGCGCGAGATAGGAAAACACGCTGTAGGTGCTGGCTCCAGCAACGGCTGAAGCGGCGATGAACCATCCCGAAAGTCCGAGCAGACCGACGGAGCAGGCCTCGGCGAGAACGGCCAGCAGCAGGCCGATGGGTGCGAGCGCCTTCGTTCTCATACCCGCATCGCCTCCTGGTCGGTGCGGATCGTCCCATCGGTCAGACCGAGCAGGAGGTCCGCGGAGCGGGCGAGAGCCGTCGAGTGCGTGGCCACGACGACGGTGCGGCCACGGGTGGCGTTGCGTAGGGCAACAATGATCTGCGCCTCGGTGTCCGCGTCGAGATGCGCGGTCGGCTCGTCGAGGACCCACAGACCCGCATCGCTGAGGAACGCGCGGGCGATCGCGATGCGTCGTGCCTCGCCGGTCGACAGACCCGAGCCGCCCTCCCCCAGCGGCGTGTCCAGGCCCTGCGGAAGTCGTGCGACGACCTCAGCCAACCCGGCCGCGACGATCGCGCGCTCGACGTCCGCACGGCTGGCGTTCGGTCGTCCGATCCGGATGTTGTCGCCGATCGATCCCGGCAGCAGCACCGTCTGCTGGCCGATCCAGGCACAGCCACCGAACCGTGGCGCCGACGCTCCGCTCGGGGTCAGCCACTGGACGGACCCATGACTCGGCGTGCGTACTCCGGCGATCAGCGACAGCAAGGTGGTCTTGCCGGCACCGGAAGGCCCGGCCACAACCGTCCAGCCTCCCACATGAGCGGTCAGGTTCACGTCTCGCAGTGTGGGCTCCTCTGTGGCGGGGAACCGGAGAGAGACGTTGCCCAGGACAACAGTCACGGGCGCACCCGACGGCGGTACGCGATCGCCCGCCACCACAGAGGATTCCGGCTCGACGAGGAGCCCCCGGATCGCCGGAACCGCCGCCAGTGCTCGTTCCTTGCGGTGGTACGCGGCAGCCATGGCCCGCATCGGCCGGAAGTACATCGGGCAGATCAGCAGAGCGAGCAGGCCACGGAACAGTGTCATGCTGGGCGCAGCACCGATCCGCACGTAGCCGAGCAGCGACAGGCCGACGTACGTCGCGTTGGCCGCGATGGAGAACGTGATCACGACATCCATCACCGCGCCGGACAGCGCGGCCCGTCGTACAACGGCGATGGTCATCGCATTCAAGTCGTCGGCTGTGCGAGCCAGTTCGGTACGGCGCCGCGCCAACGCCCCGACATTTCGAAGCGTGGGCATGCCACGGAAGCTGTCGAGGACGACCGCGCCGAGCCTGGTGGTGGCCGCCATCCGCGCGTCGGCCCCTTCCTTGGCGAACAGACCCGCGAGCCTCAGGTTCAGTGGGAGGAGCAAGCTCGCCAGCAGCAGGATCACGGCGGCGGGCCACTGCGCCACCGCTGTGGTGACGAGAATCAGCGCCATCGATACAGGGGCAGACGTTCGCTGTGGTAGGGCCTGCGCGTGGAAGTCGGCGATGTCGTCGGTCAACTCCACTGCTGCGAGTGCAGCCGCCGCGGGATCTGGCTCCGTGTGCCGCCGGCTGGCCGGTAGCAGTCCGGCGACCAGTCGCCGCCGCATCGCGTAGGCGATCCGGAGGCGGCCGGCGGCCTGGAATCGTGCCGCGCTCCAGGTCGTTCCCGCCGCGAGAAGGCCGCCACCGAACAGGACACCCAGTCCCCGCCAGGTCGGCCGATCGCCGTGAAGAACATCACCTGCGATCAGTGCCAGACCCACCCACTGGGCGATGGTGAACGCCGTCTCCAATGCCTGGCAGCCGGCCGCGGACAGCAGCCACCGATAGCCGGACGACGCGGCAGTGGCGAGCCACTCGCCCGCCTCCACTGTTGACGTCCCGGCCCGGTCAGTCGTCATCGTGCATCCGGTGTTCATCGATGATCCAGGCGATCCCGCCGGTCAGGGCAATGAGAACCATGCACGCGATGCTGAGCAGGCGGCGGCCGTAATGCTTGGGATAGCCGGAGAACATTCCCTGACACACGCAGTACAGCAACCAGCCGACGACAACTCCGCCGACGGCGAGCACCGTGCGAGCGAGCAATCGGCGCACGTGCGCGACCTGGGTTCGAGCGCTCATCGAGCGCCTCCTGCCGTTCCGTTCGAGAGATGGTTGGCCGGCGCCTTGCCTCGGAAGGCGTGGTGAGCGAACCAGTTGTAGAAAAGGATCAGCGGCACATTCAGCCCGATCCCCACCGCGAGAAACGCCAGCGTGCCGGACGGAGCCGCTGTGTTGGCGAGCGTCAGATGAGGTGACGCCAGCACCGGATAGCGGGCCACCACCAGGGCGATGACCAGCGCCACCACGGCGGTGACCAGGCCCACGAAGGGGATGCCGTCGTACTGCGAAGAAGGCCGCAAGGTCATCACGCTCATCACCACACCGGCAAGGGCGAACAGCAGGAGCCCGGCGAAGGCGATGATCCGCGCAGGACCGTGCAGGCTCAGCGGAGTTGCTGTACTGCCGACCTCCAGGAGGCAAATAGCAGCTAGGAGCGATGCGACCCCGGCGCAGACCGTGCCGCGACGTCCCGCTCGGGCACGGAGTTGCCCGATTGCCTTCCACTTCGTGTAGGCGTACCCCAAAGCCAGGTAGCCACAGACGACTGTCACCGCGGACAGCGCGGAGAACCAACTGATCGCGCCGAACGGCGAGCCGGAGAACGCTCCGTGCACCACGCCGAGTTGCGCGGTCAAGGTCGCAACGGCTACGCCTTGAGCAAGCGCCGCGGTCAGTGAGCCAACGCCGAAGGCCTTCTCCCACCGGGGAGCGGGATGGGCCTGGGAGGCCATCTCCACGCTGACCCCGCGAACGATCAGCCCGAACAACATGACGATCTCCGGCAGATACGCATGCGGGAGCATCGCACCGAACGCCGCCGGGAAACCTGCCCACAGACACACGCCGAGCAGGACCAGCCAGGTCTCGTTGCCGTCCCAGGCCTGGGCGACCTGTTCGACCATCTCGTGCCGACAGGTCGCGTCCGGTTCGATCAAGGAGGCGATGCCGATACCCAGGTCATAGCCGTCCAGTACGACGTACATCAGCAGACACAGCAGGATGAGCAAGAACCAGATCGTGGCCATCAGTTCATCCTCCCGCCGGCAAGCCCGGCCATCGGGACCGTGTCGAGAACCGGGTGGCGTTCATCGGGATCGACCTGGTCGGGACCGATCCGCACCGTGTGCACGATGTAGGCGACGTACGCGACCAGCATCACGACGTACAGCAACGAAAAGCCGACCACGGAGAACACGAGCTCGCCGGGCGCCAGGTGCGACACGGCGTCCGCGGTGCGCAGCTGACCGAACACCACCCACGGTTGGCGCCCCGTCTCGGCCGTGGCCCAGCCGCCCAGGATCGCAAGGATGCCCACAGGTGTCGTCCAGAGTAGGAACCGGTGGAAGCGTCTGGAGATCCACAGTTTTCGGCGAAAGCGCAGGACAGTCGCGTAGAAGACAGTACCGAACATCAGTAGCGCGGCCAGGAACATCACCCGGAAGCCCCAGAAGACCGCGGCCATATCCGGCCGATCGGCCTTCGGCGTCAGCTCAAGCCTGGGGATCGCCGTCTTGCAGGTGAGGTCCCGGTTGATCGCGCTGCCAAGGCACGGGATGTTCAGCTCCACGAGGTTGCGCTGCGCCTGCTGGTCGGGGATCGCAAAGAGCACGAAGCCGGTGTTGCCTTCGGTCCAGTTGCCTTCGAGGGCCTCCAGTTTGGACAGCTGGTGCGGCAGGACCGCGCCGGCGGTGTGGTCACCGACGAAGATCTGCACCGGCACCAGCATCGCCGCCACACCCAGTGCGATCGACACCGACTGGCGGGCGAACGTCAGAGCCCGGCCCTTGACCAGGTAGTACGCACCGATGCCGGCCACGAAGAACGCGGCGGAGATGAGTACGGCGAGCACCATGTGCGGCCACCGCCAGACGAACGACGGGTTGAAGATCGCGTTCACCCAGTCGGTCGGCTCGAACCGCCCGTCGCGTACGACGAACCCGGCCGGCGTCTGCATCCAGGAGTTCGCGGCGACGATCCAGGTCGAGGACAGGATCGTGCCGAGCGACACCATCACCGACGAGGCGAACATCGTCGCGTGCCGGACCCGTCCGTCGCCGTACAGCAGGACGCCGATGAACCCAGCCTCCACGAAGAACGCCGTGACGACCTCCATGCCGATGATCGGGCCGATGACCGGACCGGTCTTCGCGGCGTACCCGCCCCAGTTCAGCCCCATCTCGAAGGTGATGACGATGCCGGCCACGACTCCGATCGCGAACCCGACCGCGAAGACGCGGCGCCAGAACCGGAACAGCTGCAGATAGACCGCCTCGCTGGTCTTCCAGTACATCCCGTAGAGGACGCTCAGCAGGATCGACAGCCCGACCGTGATCGCCGGAAACGTCATGTGGAACATCACGGTGATGACGAACTGCCACCGCGACAGATCGATCAGACTCATGTCGACTCTCCGGTCAGGCGTCGAGTACGGGCGCGTCCACGGCCGCCTTGGTGAACCGCGGCAGTGCGGCGGCGCCGATGGCCAGCAGGGCGATGATGACCATCTGCACGACTTCGACGGTGGCGAAGGCATGTGCGGTGTTGTGCTCGGCGCGGGCGAGGTAGAGCGTGCCGAGGGTGGCTACCCCGAGCGCGAGTCCGCTCTGCTGAAGGGTGATCAGTACGCCGCTGCCGACACCGCCGAGGTGCGTCGGGACATCGGCGAGCACGCTGCGGAACAGGCCGGCGAAGAGCATGGACTGCCCGGCGCCGGCCAGCGCGAGCGGGATGGCCATGTCCCAGAGGGTGACGTGTGGCCAGCGGCCGACGACGACGGCAACTAGTGAGGCGAGGCCGGCCAGTTGAACGACCGCGCCCACCGACAAGGCCGCCCGCCCGAAGCGACCGATCACCCGCGGCGCAAACAGCGAGCCGAGGAAGAACATCAACGCCATCGGCAGGATCGCCAGGCCGCCATGGAGTGCGTCCTCGTGTAAGCCGTCCTGGACGGTCAGGGCGAACACGAACATGAACGCGCCGAAGCCGATGCTGAATGCGAACACCATCACCAGACCACGCGACATCGACGGCAGCTTGAGCAGCGACGGTGGTAGCAGTGGGATCTGGCCCTGTCGCTCCGTACGCCGCTCCACCACGGCGGTGGCGGCGCCGAGAACGACCGCGAGGCCGATCATCGCCCAGGTCCACCACGGCCAGCCCAGCGAGTGTCCCTCGGTGAGCGGGATCAGTACTGCGGTCAGCGTGGCGGCGAACAACACGGTGCCGGGCAGGTCGACGCCGACCGGATGCTCCGAATGAGTGCTGGGCACGATCCGGGCCGCGACGACCAGCACCACCAGGCCGATCGGTACGTTGACCAAGAAGATCGGCCGCCACGACGTTCCGGCGATGTCGGCGCTGACCAGCAGCCCGCCGACGAGTTGCCCGACCACGGCTGCGATCCCGGACGTCGCGCCGTACAGGGCCAGAGCCCGTGCCTTGCGTTCGTGCTCGAGGGTGTGATGGAAGGTCGCGAGTACCTGCGGAATGAGGAGAGCGGCGGTCGCGCCCTGCACGATGCGGGCGGCGATCAGTACGCCGACGGTCGGCGCGAAACCACACACCGCCGAAGCCACGATGAACCCGACGAGTGCGCCGAGGAACATGCGGCGACGGCCGAAGCGATCACCGAGCCGGCCACCGAGGACCAGCAGAGCGGCGTACGCGACGCCGTACCCGGCGATCACCAGCTCCAGCTGGGACGCCGAGGCGTGCAGCGAGGCGTCGATGCTCGGCAGCGCGACGTTGGTGATGAAGAAATCCATGATCGGCAGGAACGCACCGGCGAGCAGGAAGAACACGCCGACGGGGTGCAACCCGCCGGACAGCGCTTCCGCACGCGGTGACGTCGCGCCGGCCCGCCGCGCTGGAAAAGTAACGGCCATATCGACTCCAACTGATTATGACTCGATAACTATAAAGACAAGATCAGTATGCATTCATAACTATGCGCCGACAACCATCTATGCTGGAGGTGTGACGAAGAACCCATCGCGGCCGGCGCGCCTCTCCCGCAGACCAGCCGCCGAGGAGCGCTGGGCCGAGCTCGCCGATCTGGCGCTGATCATCAGCCGCGAGATCCAGTACCGCGGCTACTCCGACGAACGGACCGTCTCCCTGACCCAGTCGGAGGGCATCGTGATGCGCTACCTGCTCCAGGGTGAAGCTGCCGCCCCCAGCCAGATCGCCGCCGGCACTGGACTGCAGCGCACCAATCTCTCCACGACACTGCGCGGTCTCGAACAGAAGGGCCTCATCCAGCGGCAGGCCAACCCGACCGACGGCCGTGGCGTCACCGTCAGCCCGACCGAACACGGACGCAGCAACTTAGCCCTCGCGCGACATGAGTGGGCAACCGCCGTCGGCGCAGCAGCCGACCACGACACCACCCACCTCGACGCGACCCTCATCCTCCTCACCGCTGTCAAGGACGGCCTGGTGAGGACACGGCCACCAACCCCGTCCGCGCACCCACCGGCGTAGCCTCCGGCACCCGCACGCCCGGCGGCACGGGTGCGGCTTCTTGTGTTTTTGGGACCAGTGACGACTCCTAGTTGCGATTGGCAACTGCATCCATCGCCGCGCTGAGAACCAGACCACCTCACAGCGTTGACATCATCGTGGTTGTCGGCCGTTCACGCGTGCGGTTGTCTGTGAGGGGTGGCAGTAGAACGCATCGCCGTCCACACTCGAAACAAGGGGCCAGTCATCAAGAGCGCCGACATCAACAGTTCAGGGCGCGTCCGTGGCTGTCGCGGAAGGCGCAGTACCAGCATGGGAGATCGGATGAGGCAACAGCCATCGGTCAGAACCCCGCCACCACTCGACGGCGTCGAAACCACGGGCAGCCCGCATGCGCAATTCCTCGCGACCGAGCACTGGAGCTTGCTCGCCACGCGCAGTATGACGTGGAACGAGATCTTCAGCCGGACCGGCACCTATCTGACCGTCCTCTCGGCCACCGTCATCGCCCTCTCACTGGTGGCGAACGCGACCGGATTCGGGCAGAGCTTCCAGACGTTCGCACTACTTGTTCTCCCCGTTGCCTTACTTGTCGGCGTGGGAACGTACTTCCGCCTCATCGAGGCCGATATCGAGGACGCCTGGCTGGTGATCGGCATGAACCGGCTACGGCACGCCTACCTTGAGCTCGCACCTGAGCTGGAGCCGTACTTTGTCGCAAGCCATCATGATGACGCACCCGGGCTGTTGAAGACCTACAGCTTTCGCAGCCGGGTCGGCCTGACCCACTGGCTCTCGGGATCGCCCGTCATTGTGGGCATTATCAACGCCGTCGTCACCGGCGTGCTGGCCGCGGTGATCTGCGAGGCCGCCGACGCTGGGGCCACGCTTCGCACCATCACCGGCGCCCTGGCCGCCGTGGCGACCGCGATCCTGCTCGGCATCATCGGTTACCGAAAGGTCCACGAGGTAATCCGCGACTACCAGCCGCGTTTCCCCAGCTGACTACCCGGCCGAGGCGGTCTCGTTCTCGCCGGAACCCTGCTGGCGATTCGCCGGGTCGCCGACGAGGCCGGACTCCGAAGAGGACTCGACTCGCTGCTGTTCAGCGAGGCGGATCGCTAGCTGTTCGCCTCAGATCGCCGCGGCCGCTTCAAGACGCTGGGGACGAGCGCACCTGCAGGATCACACCCCCGCTGCGGCCGTCGGTGTCGAAGTAGCTGAATCCACTCCGGTCAGGGTGCCGCCGGGGCAGGAGTCAGAAAGGGAGTTCGTGTAGCCGCGCAGTTCGGCAGGTGCCTGGTTCGGTCCAGGTGAGGGTGGCCGACGGGGTGTCGAGGGTCGCGTCGAGGGTTACGTGGTCGTTGTGGTGGGTCCACGTCAAGGTCAGGTGAGGGCCGCCGCCCGCGGCTGAGAACGTGCCCTCGAAAGCCGGGTGGGAGTTGCGGAAGCGGATGAGTCGAGGCAGTGCCTGCACCACCGGGCGTCGCAGCTCGTGCTCGATCTCCGCGCGTGTGTAGTGGTGGCGGTTGACGTCGCGCCCGACGTTGGAGCGTGCCAGGAGCTTCATGTCGTTGGAGCCGGCGAGGAGTCCGACGTAGTACACCTGCGGGATCCCGGGCGTGAGGAACTGCACCGCCCGAGCCAGCAGGTAGCGGTCGTCGTCCCGGCCGAGGGCGTCGTAGAAGGTGCAATTCACCTGGTACAGATCGACGTTGGAGGCGGCGGCGCCGGTCGCCCGGCGTGAGGTGCCTCCGCTGCCGTCGTGGATCGCCTCGACCAGGCGATCGATCTGCTCGGGTGTGAGCAGTCCGGGCTGGGACCGGTCGGTGGCGTCGGCGCCGACGTCGATCACTCCGATGCCGTCATGGGTGTCGAGCACGGTGACCGCGCCCGGTGGCCGGATGGCCAGCCAGCTCAAGAGCGGGTCAGCGTCCGCTGCGGTGATCGCGTGGAGCACCAGCGGTGGAAGGGCGAAGTCGTAGACGCGGTCCACCCGCCGTGCGATCTCGATCTGCCGGAGGTAGTACGAGTGGACCTCGACGAGAACCTCGAGTCCGCGCTCGCGGCACCAGACGGTGACGTCGTCGATGAACTCGAACGTCTCCGGGGTCATGAACGAGGTCAGCCCTGGCGTCTTCACGGCGTAGCCGACCGCGTCCAGACGCACTCGTCGTACCCCGGCCGCGGCGAGCCGGTTGAGAACCTTGACCAGGTACTCGCGCGTCCCCGCCTGCCGTACGTCGATATCGATCTGCTGCGGTGTGAACGTCGTCCAGACCAGCCGCTTGGTGCCGTCCGCGAGCTGGTACGGCGTGAACGGCAGCCCGGGACGCGGCCGGTACAGGCGCAGCAGCATCTCCTCGGTCGCCCCGTCGGGAAAGACGCCGGCGAAGGTGAGGACCATACCGGCGTACTCGGACCGCCCGCCGTGCGCGAGCCAATCCACGAACGGCGGGGAATCGGCCGAGACATGGTTGACGATGACGTCCACCATCAGGTCGAAGTCCTTCGCGAGGCGCGCGACGTCCTCCCAGCTGCCGAGCCGTTCGTCGACCTCGGTGTGGTCCACCGGGTCGAAGCCGGCGTCGGCGCCGTCGTACCGCGGGAAGAACGGCAGCACGTGGACCCCGCCGAACAGTCCCGCGAGCGGCCCGCGCAGTACTTCATGCAGGCCCGGCAGGTCTCCGCCGAGGCGGTCCGCGTAGGCGATCAGCTCAACCTTGTCTGCCATGGTCACCTGCCGTCAGACCCGCGGTGCGTCCTCGGGAACCTCCAGATCACCCTGCTCGTCGACCGGCCGGACGACGAGTACGTCGCAGCCGGCCCGCTTGGTCACTTCGGTGGCCACCGTCCCGAGCAGTCTGTCCGCGAGTGAGCGGTCATGGACGGCACCAAGCACGATCAGGTCCGCGGAACGCTCTTCGGCCGTGGTGGTGAGCGCACTGGACGGCTCGCCATCGACGAGGAGGGCGGCGGAGACGGTCGCCCCCTCCTTCCTCGCTGTCATCATGGCCAGGTCCAGGGCGAGGCCGGGCCCACGTGCCCGGCTCGCCCTCGGTACGCATCGACGAGGTCGCCGCGGCCCGAACCGCGGTCAACCACCTGCTGCACCAAGGGCACGAGAAGATCGGCTTCATCGCCGGCGCACCGGACGATCCCGGCTTCGGCTTCGCCTCCTCCGAGCAACGCCGTCAGGGCTACGACCAAGCCCTGAGATCCGCTGGGCTCCCGGTCGATCCGGACCTCACGGTCACCGGTCGCTACGGGCTCGAAGGCGGCGCGGCCGCGATGGCGCAACTCCTGTCCGGACCGGTACTGCCGACCGCGGTGTTCGCGGAGTACGACGAACTGGCCCTGGGAGCACTGTGGGCACTACGCCGGGCCGGCCTCCAGGTGCCCGAAAGAATGTCGGTCGTGGGCATCGACGATCACGAGCTGGCACAGGTCCTCGACCTGACCACCGTGGCACAAGACGCCCACGAGCAAGGCGCGGTCGCCGCCCAACTACTGCTGCAATCCTTGGGGACGCCGTCGGATCACGAGCCCGACACCGACATCATCCTCCCGACCCATCTCGTCCTCCGCGCCAGCTCAGCGCCCCCACGTCCTACCCGCCGCAAACGCTGATCACCCGCGTGACCAGAGTTCGCCACGGGTTTCGGCTTGCAGTTGCACCGGGGCCTCGGCCCGTCGACCCCTTCGCCCGACTGAACGCAGTACCTGATCAGACCTCGGACACTCGGCCGATCAGTGGCAGCACCGTCCGCCGGGCGGCAAGCACCTGAGTTGACTGGCGCAGCGACGGTTGTCATGCGCAGCCTGTTGACCCAGCGTGGCGCTGGTGCTAGCGAGGTGAGTGGTACGTCGTCGACGCACCCGTGGCCGCCCCCGGGTGCGACTGACTCGAGGGGGTCGCGCGGGGACCGGTCGCGCTCGCACGTGCACCGGGAGGAACCCATGCGCACCGTGTCCACAGCCTCGCGCCGCCGAGGCGTCATCGTCGCGATCGTCGTGGCTGCACTCGCCGCATCGACCCTCGCCGCCACCAGCGCCTCCGGCGCTCCCGAGCGGCAGGAGCAGCAGAAGCCGAAGGTGTCGAAAGTCGCCGCCTTCGACCGCAGCAAGCCGCTGCGCGATCTTCGAGTCGTCGCACCGCGAAGGACCGGAACCAGCCCCGCCGAGCGGGGCGCCGTGCCGCGAGACACCGGGTACACCGGGGACGCCGCCTTACAGACCGCACCGGCAGCGGGCGACGCGCCGACGCTGATCCAGTCGTTCGAGGGCGTACCCAACATCCAGCAGGTCTCACCGCCTGACCCGGTCGGAGACGTCGGTCCGAACCACTACGTCGAGATGGTCAACCTCAGCTTCGCGATCTACAACAAGTTCGGCACGAAGCTGTTCGGACCGGCTGACCTCGGCACGCTGTGGCAGGGCTTCGCCATACCGGACTGCTCCGACAGCGCCGGCGACCCGATCGTCCTGCACGACCAGTTCGCCGACCGCTGGATCCTCACCCAGTTCACCGCCCTCGGCCCGAACTACTGGAACTGCATCGCGGTCTCGCAGACATCCGACCCGCTCGGCGCCTACTTCCGGTACGCCGTACCGACCGGCCTCAACTTCCCCGACTATCCCAAGTACGGCGTGTGGCCGGACGGGCTCTACATCAGCACCAGGGAGTTCGATCCGGACGACAACTTCGCCGGCAACGGCGCCTACGTCGTCAACAAGGATCAGTTGTACGCCGGGAACCCCAACGCCGCCGTGGTCAGCTTCCTCCTGCCACCGGGCACCACCCCATGGTTGCAGGGCGACGGCCTGCTCCCGACAGACCTAGATGGCAACCAGCCGCCGCCCGCCGGTACGCCGAACTTCTACGTCGGTTCGATGGACGACGGAGCGCAGTATGCCGCACCAGCTGATGCACTGAACGTGTTCGAGTTCCACGTCGACTGGGCCACGCCGACCGCGTCGACCTTCACCTTCACCGGATCGTTGCCGGTGGCACCGTTCGACTCGATCTTCCCCTGCCGTGGCAACAACTCCCGCGCGTGCATCCCGCAGCCGGGGACCAAGAACCTGATCGACGTGCTGTCGTATCGACAGCGGCCGATCTGGCGGCTGGCCTATCGCAACTTCGGTACCCATCAAGCGATGGTGACCAACCAGTCCGTCGAAGCACAGCCGAAGCTCGCCGGCACCCGCTGGTACGAACTGCGCAACACCGGCTCCGGCTGGAGCGTCTACCAGCAGAGCACCTACTCGCCCGCGGACAAGGTAAACCGCTGGATGGGCAGCGTCGCGATGGACGAGAGGGGCAACATGGCGCTGGGCTACAGCGTCTCCAGCCAGCAGGTGTTCCCGGGGGTCCGATTCACCGGCCGGCTCGCCACCGCGCCACTCGGCACGATGCAGGCCGAGGCGAGCATGATCGCAGGCACCGGATCGCAACTGGTCAGCAACCGCTGGGGCGACTACACATCGATGAACGTCGACCCGGTGGACGACTGCACCTTCTGGTACGTCAACCAGTACTACCGGAACTCCTCCAACAACGGCTGGCAGACCAGGATCGGATCCTTCGCGTTCCCTGGCTGTAGCTGAAGCAGACATGTCAGGCGGATTCACGGGCTACTTCGGTGGATCCGCCTGACCCGCGACGGCGTCCCCCGGCACAACCGCGTCGAGCACGATCGAGGCAGGCATTTCGGGGTATGCGGCGTCGGCGGTAATCCGCGGCGTTTCATCGGTTCCATTGATCTCCCACAGGAACCCGACTGCTCAGACCGTCCGAGCCACCGGGCATCCTCGACTGATTGCGGTCATGGGGTTGGGCTGTCCTTCGGCGAACCGAGTTCGAGGCGTGTGGTTAAGGTGCGTGTTCCTCCTCGGACACAGACTTATCCACACGGTCGGCCAACGGGTCGCCCAGAACTTCGGATCGGCTCGGTCTAGGGTTCGCGATGATGCCGAGTTGGTCGACGTACCCCTCGAGTTCTTCACGACTCAGGCGCCTCTCGCTCGGCGCCGCGGCCAACGCCGTCTCAGCAGCCCGGTTCTCCCCGACAGCCGCGTTGTACTGCGCCCGCAGCTCGACCGGATCCCCGCCGGCAGCCAATGCCTTGCGCAACTTCTTCATGACGAGCTCAGCCGCGGCAACCCGACACCTCTCAGATCCCTGCGACGAACAGCGCTGTGGGCAGGTCGGACAACGCCTGGATCCGCACCTATCCGAGTGCCGGTGAGTGCTCGGTTGGACGGCGTCCCCAGGCCGAGATCAACGGCGCGAGTGTCAGGTCGAGTTTGCCCGCATGGATGGCGGCCAGGTGTGCGTCGATCTCGGAATCGTCGGCCAGACCGGCCGCGAGCAGTTCGCCGCGCACGTGCCGGATGGTCGCCGCCTCCAGCCGGTCGCAGGCCAGCCCGCCGACCGGGAAAGAACCAGCCGCGGCGACATCTACCAAGCCTGCCTCACGCAATGCCCGCGGCAGTGTCCGGCCGTAGCGCAGGCCCGCGCCACGAGACGTCAGCAGCTCCCGGACCGCGTCGCGCAGCCGGTTGGCCCGCCGCTGCGCAGGGCCGCTGTCGTCCAGGCATGCCAGTGGCTGCAGAGCGGTATCGGCGTCCTCGATCAACAGCCAGCCGCCGGGCCGCAACGCTGCCGCCATCGTGGCCAACGCCCGAGCCCGGTGCGTGCACACGGTTCTCGTCGAGCACTACGATCGACGCATGAGCGACCGCGCCGTCGCGATTCTCAAGACGCATGACATGGTGGAGACGATCCGGTGGTACGCCGCCGCCGGCTTCGACGTACGTGACCGCTTGCCCGATGACAATCCCACCTGGTGCGAGGTCGCTCGCAACGGCGTTGTCTTGCAGTTCCTCTCCGGGGATACGCCGTGGCTCGGCGCACCGACGCTCACAGGTTGTCTCTACCTCTACCCGCCAAGCGTGGCCGCCGTGGCCGAGGAACTCAAGGGCAAGGTCGACCTCCCCTTTGGCGTCGAGGAGCGGGAATGGGGGAGACGCGAGCTGGTCCTGCAAGACCCGAACGGCTACTACCTCACGTTCGCCGAGGACCTCTAGAGACTCGCGTCGATGTGGGCGCGCTTCCCGCGTGGCTGCGCTCCCGCGAGCGGTAGACGGAGCGCTCGGCGGCATGAAGGACACGCTGAGCCCGACCCCCTCGCACTGGGGTTCAAGGGCTCAGAAGGCCGGTACTCCATCCCATGTTCTGATAGCCGGGCTCTTAACGTGGGGTGCACCGCAGCAGGCTTGCGACGAGCTGATCCTCTTCCGCTGCAACCCGGACATCCACCAGATCGACATAATCGCCATTGCCACCGGATTGCGCGCTGACCTCCGCTCAGCGACCGGTCAGCGATTGGGCGAGCAGGGCAGTGCCGTCGAGTACTTGCGGTATGGCGCTGCGCCGGTTGGTGGCCAGGGTCAGGACGTGGCCGGGTGCTGGGGGCGGGAGTTCATGGACTGTCAGGTTGGGTCCGCCGCCCGCCTTGAAGCGGGCTTCCGCGATCGTCCAGGCGGTCACGTCCGCCATCGACCTGTCGTGGACTCTCTCGACATCGACGCCGACCCGGCCACCGGCGCGGACCGCGGCGACCGTCACGACCTTGCCACTGTGTGACACCGACACGTCCAGGTCCGTGCCGGGAAGTGTCGGCCGGCCGTGCCAGCCGCCGCAGGTTGAACAGGTCCGGTCCACAGTCAACGTCGGAGCTGGGACGCCGAGCCACGCGCCCGCCACGGCTCGCAGCAAAGCGGCGCCGAGCAACGTCCTGCCGCGATCCGCTTCGCGGGCGCATCGCGTGACCCGCTGCCGCTCGCGATCATCGAGCAACGCGAGCAGCCCGGTGTCCGCCGCGGCCAGGCCGATGGTGAACACAGTCACGTGGGCGACTCGTTGAGCTCTCACGAAGTATTAGGTTAGCCTCACCTCGTGTTTCCGCCGTCCCTCAGGCTGACCCCTGGCGCTGTCCTGGTGTCCGCCACCGTCGAGGCCAACCAACCCGCGCTCGTCGACGCGTCCGGCTCGCTGAGCTATTCAGAGCTGACCGAACGCGTCGACGCGCTCGCTGCCGACCTGCCGTCGGTCGACACCGGGCGAAGGCTTGTGCACGTTCCGCTCGCGGCAGAACGCGAGGTCGTACTCGGCTACCTCGCCGTACTGAAGGCCGGCCACGTCGCGTTGGTGACACCTCCGGAGCACACGTCGATCACGATGGCCTACCCGCCGGACGTGTCGCTCGGCCCCGACGGCACCTTCGCCGGAACGGACCTCGAGCCGCAGTACGAACTGCATCCTGCTCTCGCGTTGCTGCTGAGCACGTCCGGCAGCACCGGATCGCCCAAGCTGGTACGGCTCAGTCACGACAATCTCGTCAGCAATGCGGACGCAATCGCCGCCGCACTGTCGATCACCCCGGCTGACAGGGCGATCACCGCGCTCCCCCTGCACTACTGCTTCGGTCTGTCCGTACTGCACGCTCAGCTGCGAGCAGGCGCGACAGCGGTGCTGTGGAACGGGTCGGTGACCGACCCGTTGTTCGCCGACGAGCTGTCCCGGAACCAGGTCAGCCTGCTTCCCGCGACACCACATGTGGTCGATCTACTCGACGTACAAGGGATTCTGGACGACGTGCCGTCGTTGCGGTTGCTTGCTCAGGCCGGCGGTGCGCTGCCAGCCACGCGGGTCCGCGAGCTCGATGCTCGCGGCCGGATCGGTGGCTGGGGTCTGGCGGTGATGTACGGCCAGACCGAGGCGACCGCCCGGATGGCGGTGCTGCCTCCGGAGCTGGCCGGCCGATACCCGGACGCCGTCGGCTGGCCGATCGCCGGCTCGACGTTCCGCGTGGACCGTAGCGGTCTGGAGCAGTACGACGAGGAGGTCGGGGAACTCATGTTCACCGGACCCGGCGTGATGCTCGGGTACGCCGAACACCCGGACGACCTCGCCCTCGGCCGGATGCATACCGAACTGCGCACCGGCGACCTCGCCCGGATCGATGCCGACGGTCTGGTCCGGATCGTCGGACGGCGGTCCGATCACGTGAAGATCATGGGGATCCGGATCGACCTCGGCCAGGTCGAGCGAGCCCTGCGCGCTGACGGCATCCCGTGCTGCGTGACCGGTACCGACGACGACTTGCAGGTCACCTACCAGAGCTGCGGCCGGGAGCCCGGCGCGGTCCACGCGCAGGCGGCATCGGCGTCGGGCCTCGGTCTTTCCGTGGTCTCGGTTCACGAGGTCGCCGAGCTCCCGGTCCTGCCCAACGGGAAGACCGACCGCCGCGGTTGCGCGGCATTGCATGCGAATGCGGTGGACACCGCCGCCAGTGATTCGGTGCTGAGCGTACTTGCGCCACTGGTCGGCCGCAGTGAGATCGACCTCGACCGATCCTTCGCCGAACTCGGCGGCGACTCGTTCAACCACGTCGCGGCGTCACTCGGACTGACCCGCTTGCTTGGTCAACTGCCACCTGACTGGCACCACCGGCCGGTCGGGGACCTGGTCGAACTCGCGGCCCAGCGTCGTACGCCACGTCGGCGCGCGCTCTTCCAGCGAGTCGAGACGACTGTGGTGCTGCGCGGCGTCGCTGTGCTGACGATCTGTGGCAGCCACGTTGGACTGATCCGGCTGGCCGGAGGTGCGCACATCTTGCTGGCGGTCGCCGGCTTCCTGTTCGCACGCTACGTCTTGTCCGCCCGCGAGACGTCGGATCGGGTACGGCGTACCGCGCGGAGCGCCATCACGATCGCCGCACCCGCGATGGTCGTGGCAGCGGTGATGGTGTTCGGCTTCCGGTCCGTCGACTGGTCGAACCTGGCGCTCGTGCATTGGCTCGTACGACCACGCGACATCAACATCTTCTGGTTCGTCGAAGCGCTGCTGATGGTGTCCGCCGTGACAACAGCGCTGCTGGCGATCCCGCGGTTGCGCGCCGCGTACGCCGCCGACCCCTGGCGCACCACGATGGCCGCGCTGGCTGTCTTGCTGGTGCCGCGCTATCTGGTCCTCACCCTGTTCGACGGACCGCTGCGCGGTCTGCCGGGGACGGTGGCCTGGCTGTTCGTCGCCGGCATCGCGATGGCGGTCGCGGACACCCGCAAACGCCAGTTGGTCGCGGCCGCCGTAGCGGCTCTCGCGACGATCGGATTCTTCCCCGAGTGGGAACGCAACCTGACGATCCAGGTCGGGCTCGTGCTGCTGGCCGTGCTGCCCACCGTTCCGGTGCCGGGTCTGCTGGTGCCGCCGCTCGGCGTACTGGCCGCGGCTTCTTTGCACGTCTATCTGGTGCAGTTCCAGGTGTTCGCGTTCTTCAACACCCCGTGGACGCAGTTCGCCGCCGCGCTCGCCGCCGGTCTGCTGTTCTGCGCCATCAGCACGTATGCGCTCCGCTGGCTGACAACTATGAGAAGGGCTGACTGACCCATGCGTCGACGCACATTCCTGACCGGCCTCGGGGCCTTGGGCACGATGAGCCTGGTGGGATGCGGGTCCTCCAGGACGAAGGACGAGTTCGTCGCGGATCCCGGTTCGCTGCAGGTCTACTCCGCGCAGCACGAGAACCTCACCAAGGCGTGGGCCGAGGCGTTCACCAAGGCGACCGGGATCAAGGTGCAGGTCCGGCAGGGCAACGACTCCTCGATGGGTCACCAGATCGTCGAGGAAGGGTCCGCCTCCCCTGCCGACGTGTTTCTCACCGAGAACAGCCCGGCGATGACGCTGGTCGAGCGCAACAAGATGCTCGCGCCGGTCGAGGACGCGACCCGTGCCCAGGTGCCGGCCAACCTGGCCCCGTCGTCGAAGGCATGGATCTCGATCGCGGCCCGATCGACGGTCCTGGTCTACAACCCGTCCAAACTCCCCGAGGCCGAGCTGCCGGAGTCCTTGATGGATCTCGCCGATCCGGCGTGGAAGGATCGATGGGGCTGCGCGCCGGGCGGCGCGGACTTCCAGGCGATCGTCGCCGGGATGCTCGCGGGTCAGGGCGAGGAGAAGACGACCAAGTGGCTGGACGGGCTGAAGACGAACGCCCGGGCGCTGCAGAACAACATCGCGACGATGAAATCTGTCAACGCGGGCGAGATCCCGTGCGGTGTGATCTACCACTACTACTGGTACCGGGACCAAGCCGGGACCAAGGAGGGCAGTGGCAACACCCAGCTGCATTACTTCCGGAACCAGGACCCGGGCGCGTTCGTGTCACTGTCGGCCGGCGGAGTGCTGGCCGGTTCGAAGAAGCCCGCCGAGGCCCGCAAGTTCCTGCAGTACGTCACGAGCAAGGCCGGCCAGAAGGTGCTCGTCGACTCGAACTCGATGGAGTACGCGGTCGGCATCGGCGCACCCTCGGCGCCGGCGCTGCCGCCGCTGAGCACGCTGCAAGCGCCGCCGGTCGACCCGTTCACGCTCAACTCCGACAAGGTAACCGACCTGATGACCGATGCCGGCATCCTCTGACCGCCGCACCAAGCCCGTCGTCCAGTACGACGAACCCGCCGACGCACCGCGCGTCGTCCGGGCCCACCGGTCTGCCCGCACACCGTGGCTCGTCCTGCTCGCCGCAGTCGTTGTGGCCGTGTTGGTCGTGGCGCCGGTGCTTGTGGTGTTCGGGCAGGCGATGTCCGCGGGCACCGCCGAAGCCTCACGGCTGCTGTTCCGGCCGCGGACCGCGGAACTCCTGCGCAATACGCTGGTGTTGATCGCGCTCGTAGTACCGGTGACCGTGGTGCTCGGGTGTGGCGCGGCTTGGTTGATCGAGCGAACGACACTGCCTGGGGCTGGGGCGTGGCGCACGTTGCTGCTGATGCCGCTGGCCATTCCTGCTTTTGTGAGCAGCTACGCCTGGACGTCGGTGCTACCGTCGGTGCAGGGGCTTGGCGGCGCGGTGTTCGTGACAGTGTTGGCCTACTACCCGTTCGTCTTCCTCCCGGCGGCCGCGCTGCTGCGGGCGCTCGATCAGGGGCATCTCGATGCGGCCCGATCACTCGGGGCGTCCGGGATCGGTGCGGTGCTCAGGGTGGTTGCTCCGCAGCTTCGACCGGCGGTGGCCGGTGGTGCGTTGCTGGTCGCGCTGCATCTGCTCGCCGAGTTCGGCGTACTGCAGATGATGCGGTACCCGACGTTCACGACGTCGATCCTGCAGCAGTTCGCCGTCGGCTTCAGCAACGCCGCCGGCAGTCTGCTGGCCGCCGTACTCGTGGTGCTGTGTCTGGGATTCCTGGCGATCGAGATACCACTGCGCGGCCGTCGCCGCATCGCCCGGCTCGGTCCCGGAACGCGGCAGCGGCCGGTGGCTCACCGGCTCGGTCTGTGGACCGCGCCGGCGCTCGGGGCGCTCGTCGTACTGGCCGGGCTCGCGATGGTCGTTCCCGCGGTGATCGTGCTGCGCTGGCTGGTCCGGGCGTTCACGACCGGCGTGGTCGACGGTGGGTCGTTGCTCGCGGCAACCGGCTCAAGTATCGGCCTGGCGGCGATGGCTGGCTTGGCCACGACGCTTGCCGCCCTGCCGGGTGCGTGGTTGCTGCACCGCTACCCGTCGCGACTGGCAGTTGGCCTGGAGCGCGTGACCTACGTGGCCAGCGCACTCCCCGGGGTAGTGATCGGGCTGGCGCTGGTGACTCTTGCGGTGAACTGGGCGCGGCCGGTGTATCAGACCGCCGCACTCGCCGTGGCGGCGTACGCGATCCTCTTCCTGCCGCGGGCGATGGTGACCTGGCGATCAGGTCTGGCGGCGGCGCCGACCGAGCTGATCGAGGCATCTCGTTCGCTCGGGGTGTCCGGGCCCGGGACGTTCAGCCGGGTGGTGCTCCCGCTGGTGCTGCCCTCCGCGGTCACCGGTTTCGTGCTGGTCTTCCTCGCCACGGTGACCGAACTGACCGCGACACTGTTGCTCGCCCCGACCGGAACGAGGACACTGGCCACCGCGTTCTGGTCCGCGAGCGACGAACTGGACTACGTCGCGAGCGCACCGTACGCCGCGGCGATGATCGCTCTGTCCGCCCCACTCACCCTACTGTTGCGCCGACAGATCCTGGAGCAGCGATGACGACCGCCGGCATCTCCATCACCGGCCTGACAGTCGGGTACGGCGGTCCGCCCGTGCTCGACCAGGTCAGTCTGCAGGTCCGCCTGGGCGGCACTACTGCCGTACTCGGGCCGTCCGGCAGCGGCAAGACCACGCTCCTGCGAGCCCTCGCAGGATTCGTCCGACCGACGCACGGCCGAATCGAGATCGGCGGGAAGGTCCTCACCAACGGACAGACGCTCGTCACGCCTGAGCGGCGCGGGATCGGCTACGTCCGTCAGGACGGCGCGCTATTCCCGCATCTCGATGTCACCGGCAACATCCTGTTCGGACTCCCCCGGGCCGAACGTCGCCGCGCGACCCAGGTCGGCCCGCTGCTTGAACTTGTCGGACTGCCCCCGAACCTCGCCCGGCGCCGACCCGACGAACTCTCCGGCGGCCAGCAACAACGGGTCGCGCTGGCCCGGGCGCTGGCCCGCGAGCCGGCCGTCGTGCTGCTCGACGAACCGTTTTCGTCTCTGGACACCGCATTGCGCGCCGCCACTCGCGAGGCCACCTTGACCGCCCTCGCCGAGCGCGGCGCGACCACTGTCTTGGTAACCCACGACCAGGCCGAGGCACTCTCGTTCGCCGACCAGGTGGCGGTGATCTTCGACGGCCGATTCGCACAGATCGGCGGTCCTGCCGAGGTGTACGACACCCCGGCCACACCCGAGGTAGGCGCGTTCCTCGGCGAAACCATGCTGCTGCCCGGACTTGCCGACGGCCGCCTCGTCGACTGTGTCCTCGGCAAGCTCGACCTCGCCGCATCGGCCACCGGCCAGGTGCTGGTCATGGTCCGGCCGGAGCAGATCGTGCTCGGCGCTCCATCCGGACTGGTCGCGCAGGTGGCCTCGGTGGCCTATCACGGTCCGGACGCCATGGTCCGGCTCGACCTCACCGACACCACGACCCGCCTCGTGGCGCGGGTCCCCGGACACGACGCACCTCAACCCGGTGACCTGGTCGGCATCGTCGTACCAGACAAGGTCCGCTCGTTCCCGAAACCAGCCGGATCACACTGGGCACATCAAGCCCGGCCGACGTTCAGCTCAGTCGACCGATTGGCCTAAGTTGACGAGGAGCTCGGTGCAACTCGTCATCGAACGCGTTGTCCACGGCCGCCCGCCGTGCCGGCGAACTCTTGGAATCAGCATTAGACGGGTTCAGCGTCCGCACAACGCTGCGAATGCTCGGCAAACTGACCACGGAGCAAAAGATCGGTGCCGAAGACATGCGCGAAGTCCTGACCGCCGGCGCCACACCCCAGCAGATCGAAGACGCGCTGGCAGTCTGCACCGCCTTCAACACAACCAGCCGACTCGCCGACGCCTTCGGCTTCGAGGTGCTCAGCCCCGAGGACTTCGAGGCAGGAGCCAAATACCTGCTCAAGCACGGCGCTTCCTGCGCCGCCGCCCAGGCCGCTTCCGGCTTGAGTCGCACGAATCCTGAACGAGCCTGCTCCAACACCTTGTCGATGCCCATCCCCCGCCCCCAACTGCCAGTCCGACAGCTTCGATCTCCCTCAGACCGCGACCGGCAGATCGGCCAGTCGCCATTCGAGCATCCCGTCGGCGAGCCGGAGGGCGTGTCGTCCTTCGGCAGCCAGAGCCCGGACCGCTTCGTGGGCCATCACGCAATAGGCACCGCGGCAGTACGCCACGATCGTGGCATCGCCGGGCAGCGTCGCGATCTTCTCCGCGAGCTCCTCGACCGGGACCGACAGCGCACCGGGGATGTGGCCTGCGGCGAATTCCTCGGCCGGGCGTACGTCGATCAGCGTGACGTCGCCCGCATTCAGCCGGACCAGCAACTCGTCGCGGGTCAACTCGGCGATCTCGTCATCTCCGAGATAGGCATCCCGAGCCCGGTCGACCTCGGCGAGGTGGGACGACGCCACGCCCCGCAGCCGTGACCAGAGCGCGGCCACATCGTCGCCGGCCAGCCGGTAGTACACCTTCGTACCGTCTTTCCGGGTCGAGACCAGCCCAGCATGCCGAAGGATCTGCAGATGGTTCGATGCCGTGGTGAGGCCCAGCCCAGCCCGGCCGGCCAGCACCTCGACCGACCGCTCCCCCTGCGCGAGCAGATCCAGCAACTCCAGCCGCTTTGCACTGGCCAGCGCCTTCCCGACCTTCGCGAACCCCTCGAACAGCTCCGCCTTGCGGATCGCATCGCCCATTGGCACTCCTCCAATAGTTCATGGAATAGTGTAGGAGTGCGTGATGCAGACGACAAGCTGGTCTTTCCCGTTGTCGACGACGGACTCGGGAACTCCTCGTACCTGGTCGACCTGGGCGACCGGCGAGCGCTCGCCGTCGACGCGTCGCTGGACCTGCGCGCGCTTCGGGCCGAAGCCGAGCGACGGGATCTCAGCATCGCGTTCGCGGCCGACACCCATTTGCACGCGGATTTCCTGTCCGGCGCTGTCCAGCTGGCTGCGCTCGACGGTGCCCAGTTGCTGGCCTCAGCGGGCGGCAACCGCGCATTCGACCACGTCGGTCTGCACGACGGAGACGAGATCGACCTGGGCGGGCTGACGCTGCGTGCGCTCGCCACCCCCGGCCACACCGGTGAGCATCTGGCCTTCGAGTTGCTGGATGCAACGACCCGGCTCGGGGTGTTCACCGGTGGGTCCTTGATCGTCGGTGGCGCAGCCCGCACCGATCTGGCCGGTCCCGACCGGACGGAGGCACTCACGCGGGCGCAATACCGGTCGTTGCGACGGCTCGCCACCTTACCGGACGCCACGAGCGTTTGGCCGACGCACGGCACCGGTTCGTTCTGCTCCGCTCCGAGCAGCGGCGAGCGGGTATCCACGATCGGCCGCGAGAAGGCCACCAATCCACTGTTGGCCGCACCCACCGAGGACGCGTTCGTGGAGCGACTACTCGCTGGGCTCGGCAGCTTCCCGCCGTACTTCCTGCACTTGGCCGACATGAACCGGCGCGGCCCTGCGCTGGTGCACGACCCGCTCGTGCGTGGACTCGATGCGGCCGGGCTCGCCGATCTCGCATCCCGCGGGGCGGTGATCGTCGATGTACGACCCGTGCGGGATTTCGCCTCCGGACACATCCGGGGTGCACTGTCAATCCCGCTGCGGCCACAGTTCGCCTCCTGGCTCGGCTGGCTGCTGGACCCAGCAGCGCCGTACGTGATCGTCCGCAATCCGGGCCAAGACCTCACTGACGTTGCGTGGCAGGCCCTGAAGATCGGGTACGCCGTACCCGCTGGTGAGCTGGTCGACGGAATGGATGCCTGGGACGGTCCCACCGCAGCGACAGCACTGCTGAGCGCCGGCGAGATTGGCGCCACGCCGGTACTTGACGTCCGACAAGACGGCGAATTCAACAGCGGACACATCCCAGGTGCTCTCCACGTCGAGCTGGGAGATCTGCCGAGCCGCGTTGCTGACCTTCCGGCACAACGGTTGGTAATCATGTGCGGTCACGGTGAACGCGCGATGACCGCCGCCAGCATCTTGCAGCACGCTGGGCACAGCGACGTACAGGTTCTCGAGGGCGGCGCCGACGACTGGGCGGCCGTAACGGGCCGATCACTCGCATGACCACCAAAGCCCAGACACCCCAGCTTGGGCTTCGGGCGAACCTCGCACAGTTCATGCTGCTGGTCGCCGTCAACGCATTGGTCGGCGGCATGCTCGGCCAGGAACGCATCGTGCTGCCCTTGCTGGCGGAACACACCTTCCACCTCACCGCCTACACCGGCGCGCTCACCTTCATCCTCGCCTTCGGCTTGGTCAAGGCGATCACCAACTTCTTCGCCGGCACCTGGTCGGATCGCTTCGGCCGCAAACCAGTCCTTGTGGCCGGCTGGCTCATCGGTCTGCCCGTGCCACTGCTGCTGATCTGCGCTCCGAACTGGGGATGGGTGATCGCCGCCAACGTGCTGCTCGGCATCAACCAGGGCCTCACCTGGTCCACCACCGTGATCATGAAGATCGACCTCGTCGGACCCGCCCGCCGCGGACTCGCCATGGGCCTCAACGAAGCCGCCGGCTATCTCGCGGTCGCCGCAACCGCCATGGCCACGGGATTCCTCGCGGCCGCCTACGGACTGCGGCCCGAGCCGTTCCTGCTTGGCGTCGCCTACGCCGCACTCGGGCTCGGACTATCTACGCTTGCCGTCCGCGAGACCCGCGCTTACGCCCACCATGAGGCCGGAACATCTCAGTCCGGCCTGGCCACCGGCGAGGTCTTCACCCGCACAAGTTTCACAGAGCCTGCTCTGTCGTCGGCATCCCAAGCCGGCTTCGTCAACAACCTCAACGACGGCCTCGCCTGGGGCCTGTTCCCTATCTTCTTCAGCAGCCATGGCTTGACGCTGGCCGAGATCGGTCTCCTCGGCGCGCTCTACCCCGCGGTCTGGGGCTTCACCCAACTCGCCACCGGCACACTCTCGGATCGGATCGGGCGCAAATGGCTCATCGCCGGCGGCATGTTCCTCCAGGCGGTCGCCCTCGCACTAGTTGCCGTCGGCACCGACTTCGCGGCCTGGGCCGTCGCAGTGACTCTGCTCGGCCTCGGCACCGCCATGGTGTACCCGACTCTCCTGGCGGCCATCGGCGACGTCGCCCAGCCCACCTGGCGCGCACGCGCCGTCGGCGTCTACCGGCTCTGGCGGGACGGAGGATTCGCCGTTGGCGCTCTCCTGGCCGGCGCGGTCGCGGACCTGTGGGGCATCCCCACCGCCATCTGGGTCGTCGCTGCCCTCACCGCCGCCTCCGGACTCGTTGTCGCCGCCCGAATGTACGAAACCCACCCCAGGAGCACCCGATGACCCATCCAGGGCTCGCCGATGGCCCGATCTACCTCGATTACAACGCAACCACCCCCACAGATCCCCGCGTCGTCGACGCCGCGCTCCCTTACCTCACACGCCACTTCGGCAATCCGTCCAGCAGCCATGCCTACGCGAAGCAACCGCGCGCCGCTATCACCGAAGCTCGCGGCCAGGTCGCGGACCTGCTCGGCGCCGGCTCGGCGGAAGTCATCTTCACCGGCGGTGGGTCCGAGGCTGACACCCTCGCCATCCGCGGCGCCGCGGTTGCCGCTCACGGTCAGGGGGCGGCGCGACCACGTCATCACCCAGGTCACCGAGCATCCCGCCGTCATCGAGGCAGCCATCACCGACCGAACCGTGCTCGTTTCGATCATGACCGCCAACAGCGAGACCGGCACCCTGCAGTCGATCTCCGAGCTCGCCGCGATCGCCCACCGCCACGACGCACTGCTGCACACCGACGCAACCAGCGCGACGGTTCGGCACGCCTTACGGTTCGGGATTCAACGCGCTAGTCCCGGCTATCGGATCCGGTCGGCCACCGACGTGCGGCGGGCGGGGCGAGGAGGTCACCACCACATGGTCAACCTCCCCAGCCCACCAGCGCCAGGACGACAGGAGAAGGACATCTCACACAGCCAGCGAACCCCAGCCCGCCCTACACCACGGTTCTGCACCGTGACACGCCGGACCGTGATGCAGAACGGGTTCGCCGGAGCATGGTGGTGAGGACCGGGCCGTCGACGGACGGCTGCTTCCGGCACCGGCGAGGCCATCAGCCCGCACCCGGTTTGCGCTGGAATCTGAGGCGAAACTGGACCAAGCCCGACCCGCTACCACCCACGTTCCGCGAGGCGGTGCGCCCTTCGGTACTTCGTCGACGTTGATGCCGTGGTCCAACATTGTCGAGTCCCCGTAACGGCGCAGACAGTACAGACACACTGCCCAGGGCAGCTCGATTCACTGGCGAGGTTTTAGTCGCTTGGTCGGGATGGCAGTGAGTGGATCTTCCGGCCAGGGATGGCGGGGGTAGCGCGCTCGCAGGTCGGCTCGGACCTGGGGATAGCCCTGCTTCCAGAAAGAGGCGAGGTCGCTCGTGATCGCGACCGGGCGCCGTGCGGGCGACAGTAGGTGCAGGACGACCGGGACACGACCGTCCGCGACGGCCGGAGTGGCAGTCCAGCCGAATACCTCCTGCAGCTTCACGGCGAGCACCGGCGGCTCGACACCGTCGTACGCGAGTCGGACCTCGGAGCCCGATGGGACCCGGAGCCGTTCCGGTGCGAGTTCGCCGAACCGGGTTGCAGCGGGCCATGGCAGTAGTCGCCGCAGCGCTGAAGCCACGTCGATGTGGGCGAGATCGCCCGAGCCTCGCACCGAGGCGAGCTCGGTACCCAGCCATTCGTCAAGATCGGCCAGCAGTGCTTCGTCGTCAACCGCGGGCCACGGGGCGCCGAGGTGGGCGTGGCAGAACGCGAGCCGCTCCCGCAACGCGAGTGCGGCCTCCGACCAGCGCAGTACGGACAGACCGCTGCGCCGGATACCGTCGCGGACGGCCGCTTGGACGAGCAGCCGGTCGGGGTTTGCCAGCGGGACGTCGTTGAGCACGATCGCGCCGAGAGACTCGACGCGCCGCGTCACGATCCGGCCGTCGTCCCAGCGGATCTGGTCGGTGGTCGAGACGAGGTCGCCTGCGATGTCTCGCGCGGTCTGCTCGTCGATCGGCGCCGCGGAACGGATCCTGGCGTCGGCGCGACCGGGTGCTCGGTCAGCAACCGCGATCGCCAGCCAGGTCGTGGTCCGCAACGGCGATTGCGGATCCAGAGCAGCACCCGTACCACCAGACATTTGGTACGTCGCCGAGTCGACCCCCCGGACCCGCGCAATCCGATCCGGATACGCCAGCCCCACCACAACCCCCACCGCAAGATCATCCGGTACTACGCGCGTCCCCCGACCAGCCGGCCCACCAACCGCCGGCCGCACTCCATCTCCACCCGACGGGTCGCCGGTCGTCATGCCTCGGCCGAGGCGCCTTGTTTCTTCTCGCCAGCGGGCCGTGGCTCCGCGGTCCTCGCCGCGGCGGAGGGCTCGCCAGCGGGCCGGTAGGTCATCGCCGAAGTCGCGGCCGGAGTCGTCCGAGAGCATCGCGACGACCTCGCGTACCCGGTCGGCGCCGACCCGCGGCGTCCCGTCCAGCAACGCACGAGCCAACCGGGGATGAGCGCCGATCGCCGCCATCCGCCGTCCCCGCTCGGTGATCCGGCCGCCGTCGTCAACGGCATCGAGGCGGCGCAGCAATTCGGTGGCCGCGGTCATCGCCACCACCGGCGGCGCCTCGAGCAGGGTCAGACCGTCACCAGCAGGCGCACCCCACGCCGCGAGATCGAGAGCAAAGCCGGCCAGATCGGCGATCGCGATCTCCGGCGCCGCATGATCGTCGAGATGCGAATGGTCAGTGGCAGACCAGCACCGATAGACCCGGCCAGGCGCCTCCCGCCCGGCACGACCCGCTCGCTGGTCGGCCGACGATCTCGAAACCCGGCAGGTGACCAACGCCCCCAGGCCACGGGACTGATCGGTCCGCGGCTCCCGGGCAAGACCCGAGTCGACCACAACCCTGACCCCGGGCACCGTCAGCGAACTCTCCGCGACCGACGTCGTGACCACGATCCGGCGAGTACCGGCCGGCGCCAACGCGCGGTCCTGTTCAGCCCTGGACTGGCGACCGAACAACGGCAGGACATTCTGATCGGCCAACCGGCGAGTCACACCGTTGATCTCGGCCTCCCCCGGGACGAACACGAGGATGTCGCCGTCGTTCTCGGTCAGTGCACGCTGGACGACGGCCGCGACGTGATCCAGCAGGCGCGGGTCGACCCGCCCACCCGGAAGCAGCGGCACGGGGACCGGTGGCGGGGCCCACTCGATCGCGACGTCGAACAGCGCAGCAGACGCGGTGATCACGGGCGCCGGAACATCCGAGCCCAATGCGCGACTGAGCCTGATCGTGTCCGGCGTGGCCGAGGTCGCAACGATCGCCAGGTCTTCCCGAAGATTCGCCCGGATGTCGATGCAGAGCGCGAGCAGTAGATCGGCATCGAGGTGCCGCTCGTGGCACTCGTCGATCACAAGCGCGGCGACACCCGGCAACTCCGGGTCCTGCTGCAGACGCCGTACGAGGAGCCCTGTCGTCACCACCTCGACACGGAGTCCCTGGCCGCCGCTGCGTTCACCGCGCATCGCGTAGCCGATCCGCTGCCCGAGCGGTTCGCCGACCAGCATCGCCAGCCGGACCGCAGCCGCGCGGGTTGCCATCCTTCGCGGCTCGGCGACGATGATCGTGCCCCCGAGCGCGTCGCCCAGCGCAAGCGGCAACAGCGAGGTCTTCCCCGATCCAGGCGGCGCAACCAACACCGCAGTACCGCGCGAACGCACCGCATCGACCGTGGCAGGCAGAACCGCCCGGACAGGCAGATCCGCCCCCGGCACCGACGACTCAGGCAACAGCACGCCCCGACGCTAGCCGACCACCACCACAGAACCGCCCAGCCAACCGCAAGCGGATTCACCCAAGCCACCGACTCGGAGTCGAACGGCGCCTCGAAAGTCGGCGTACCGGGCCAATCTCATGAGCGCGGATCGATGGTTCGGCAGGACCTGCGGTCATCCGCCGGTCTAGCTCCTTGGCGGTGAGCGTCGGAGAGTGCCCGGGGCCTCCAGGGTGCGCTACCTCGACAACCCGGTCGCCGGGGGACATCCGGTCAGCCTTCTCACGTACGGCGTTCGAGATCGGCTCGCAGCTCGCGGAGGTGTTCCTCGCGGGTGCCGCTCCTTCACTGCGCAGGATGTGCCCGACGCCAGGCCAGCCTCCCGGAGCAGGCGCAGGCCATTGAGTCCGACGATGTGATGAGGATGATGGGACGATGAGTGCTTCGTCGAACGGTTGGCCCGTCGTGCTCCTTCACGGGTGGCCGGTCACCGAGACGCACTGGCAAGGCCTGCTGCCACTCCTGCGTCGCAGCGGTTTCGCGCCGATTCCGGTCGCCCTGCCAGGGCTCGGCAAGCCGGCGGGAAGCGCACCTAGTTTCAGGAAGAGCGACCTCGCCGACAGCCTCGGCGACGATCTCAGAAAGCGCGGGCTCACACGGTTCTCGCTGGTAGGCCATGACTGGGGTGGCACGGTCGCGTTTCTCCTGGCCGCTGCAATGCCCCAGGCGGTGAACGCGATCGTCATCGAAGAGGAGATCCTCCCCGGGATCGACGTCGACATCCCCGCACCAGGCGCTGAGCACTACCCGTCCTGGCATGGCCCGTTCAACCGCGCACCCGGCCTCGCCGAGCAGCTCGTCCCGGGACGGGAAGACGCCTACTACGGGACCTTCCTCCGCCAGAGCGCCGGGCCGGCGGGGCTGGACCCGGATACAGTGCGCTCCTACATCGACGCCTACACGACCGACGATGCTCTGGAAGCCGGGCTCGGCTACTACCGATCCCGCGCCGACGACATCGCCGACGTTGAACGACTCCGAGAGAATCCGATCCACACGCCCGTGCTCGCGATCGGAGGACGCTACGCGATGGGCTCTGCCGTCGCGGACGGCCTTCGCACGCTCTCAACAGACGTCACCGGCCTCATCCTGGAACGATCCGGCCACTACCCCGCCGAACAAGAACCCGAACCCGCAGCCCAAGCCATCATCGAGTTCCTCCAGCGACACCGCGATCAGCCACCCCAATGAGGCCGGCCCTGAATCATCATCGGCGGCTCCTTGACCCACATCCGTCGCCACGAACTCCCCAAGACGGCGCTCAACGTCGTACTCCTCCTGATCGCCTTCGCGCCGCCGGTACCCCGACTGTTCGGCGAGCCGCAGGGCCGGCCGCATCTGCCGGATCGCGGTGTCGACGTCGCCCAGCTGGCGCAAGCCGATGCCGCCGGCCCGGTGAGCGATCGACGCGGTGAACTGCGGCGGTCCGCCCCCGAGGAGCAGTGGCGCGCCGGAAATCGCCTCATGCGGGAGTGACAAAGCCAAAGTCAGCAGATCCTCCGGCGCCCTCGACACACCCTCTGGTTTGTCGGCACAGTGAAATGTTAACTGGCCGGGATGTACCTGTCTGTGATCATCGAGGGGGAGAGAAAATGTCGGACGACAACAACTCGGGCGAGAACAACAGCCTGCCGGACGGTGATTCAAACGATAAATTTGAAGACCAGGTCGAGCTGATTCTGGCCGAATTCGGTGACGAGATCGAGATCGATCCGCCGAACTGGCGCACCGCCGGGGTGAACGCCATCTACCGGTCCAGGGGCGTGCTGGTCAGGGATCACGACGGTCCCCGAGCGGTCGATCTCTTCGGCGGTGGAAACGCTCGGCGCAGCAGCCTCGGCGTCACCCGGCTCGACCTGCCGGACGCCGTACCGGCCGACGCACCGGACGGCGACGGCTTCACTGAGATCCAACGTTTCCTGGCGCATGCCGACAGCCGGTTCGGCCGCGGCCATGTCACGCCGGAACACCTGTTCTACGTCTGCAGCGTCAGTCCATGTCCCGCGACGGAACCTGAGGAAGTCCTTGAAGGCGCGCTCCCAGATCCATTTCTGACCAAGGTGGGCAAGGCCGACGGCCACGGGGTCAAGGTGATCGTCCTGGACGTCGGCTGGACTCCGGCACCGAGTGCACCCTGGCTGAACGGCGTTAGCGGCGACCCCGAGGTGGCCTTCGACCCGGTGACCAAGCTGATCCGCCCGTACGCGGGTCACGGAACCTTCATCGCGGGCGTCGTCCGCGCGATCGCGCCGCAGGCCGAAGTGGTGGTAAAGAGCTACTTCAACAAGGCTGGAGCGGTGTTCGAGGCGGATCTGGCCGATCGACTGGCCGAAGTGATGGACGAGGATCCGGACATCATCAGTCTCTCGGCCGGCTCCACGACGCGCTTCGACATACCGTCGATGGGTCTCGACACCTTCACCCGGCCGCGGCAGGGCGGCGCGGACGGCCCCGTACTCGTCGCCGCGGCCGGCAATGACGGCACTGACCAGCGGTTCTGGCCGGCCGCCTACCCCGAAGCCGTTTCGGTGGGAGCACTGGCCGCCGACGGAACCAGCCGTGCGTCGTTCAGCAACTATGGCAGTTGGGTCGACGTCTATGCACCGGGCGAGAATCTCGTGAACGCGTTTCTGACCGGGCGCTACAAATGCACCGAACGACCAAACGCAGGCCGGTTCCGCGACTTCGCCGGCATGGCGCAATGGAGCGGCACCTCATTCGCAACTCCCATGGTTGCGGGCCTGATCGCCGCCCGAATGTCGTTGACCGGCGAACGCCCCAAACAGGCAGCCAACGCCCTGCTCGCCTTCAGCCACCGCCGCGTTCTGCCGGCTGTCGGGCCGGTGCTCCTGCCGGGCGACGCGCAGGCGTCGACCCACGGCTAAGGGCACGCTGACGCAGTGCGGCCGATCAGCTCGGTCCGCACTGCGTCAGGACGCCTCTCGGGTGCCGACCGACAAGTCAGCTGTTGACCGTGTTGCCGGAGGCGTACACACGCCACCGCGATCCACTCCACAATCCGCTGCAACTCTCCACCCGGGCATGAACGCGCGGCTCATCGCGTTGGTCGGGTCCCGCCACAATCGACGAGGACACCGAGCACCCGGCATTCCCAGCCGGCCCGGCGGGTCAGGCCGAGTGACCCAGATGTCTATTTCCCCGCGACGAAAGCACAACTCTCACGAGCAAGCTCCTGCCACGACAAAGCCGAATCAGGATCAACACTGAACCATTCCTTCATCGGCACACCCTTGTTCGCGTCGAACCGAACTCCCTCCCCAGCGGCCACCAAGACATCGACCCGGGCCCCCGGCAACTTCACCACCAGCCGCTCGTGCGCCAGCATCGCGAAGATCTTGTTCCCGACACGCAACGCCGAAGAACCGAAGCCCCGCCCCGAACCTGGCCCCGTCACTCCAGGCATATCCAGAAACTCGCCAACCAACTCGTCGAACCGCTCCTCAGGCGTCATCCCAGCCTCCCAGTGATCCCGACACCGATCATGACACTCCGCACCTACGAGACCAGGAGTGACGCACAAGGACGTCAGGCAAACTCCCGACCGGCTAGGGGCTGAGCCACAGCCGTGTGGTCAAGGGTGCGGATTCCTCCTAGGACACCGAAGGCCTGTTTCCATGGAGACAGGTGTCACACGTCGCCGCCTGTGTGTCTTTCCGGCAAGCCCGTGAAGTTGCTCCAGGCAACCGCACGACAGGCATTCACGCCGCCGACGGCGTTTGCCGGCGAAGTGGATACGTCGACCGCCCCCACCTCCCAGAGCGAGGTCGCGGCGGTTCACTGGGAAGACGCCATAGGAGCCGCACCGGGTCTGACGATCGACGGGATTCCGGCTTTGTGTGTGGCGAAGTCAGGAGCTGCTGAGCAGTCGTGTGCCCGGTTCGCCCGAGCTCTGACCAGCCCGCTGTGGCGGGCTCGCCAGACCGCGCAGGTGCGCGGGTACATCCCGTTCGCCGCGACCTTCGGCGCCTTCCTGACCCGCGCCCACGACTTCATCCCGATGGCAGCGGTCTCCAGGGCGAACATCCACCTGATCGAGACGATCGCGGGGTGGGCCGGCTCTCGCGACCGGACGATCTTCGACGAGTGCGCCGACGGACATGCAATCCATTCGGTGTTGAGCGTCTCTGCGATCGCCCTGAACCCGAAGCCCTCAGTCATCGGCGGCGAGGCTGTTGCGGCGAGGGTGCGGACCGGCATTCTACGAACGGCGGCCGTAGCCCTCTGCCCAGTCAACTGGTCGATTCAAGTCGACGGACGGGATCAGACCTCGCCTTCGAAAGACGGCGCTGGCGCAGCCGCTGGGCTCGCGCTGGTGATCGGCGCGGTCCTCATTGCGGGGAACAGGCCAGGGGGATGCCCAGCCACAGTCAGGAGCTTCGACGACGTCGGAGGCTCCAACTGTTGGCCAACCATCATCTGCGACAAGGAGCTCCGTGACACCAACGTCAGTCACTCCGTCTTCCTCGGCGGTCCGCACAATGCGTCGCCGACTAGCTGGGAGCCGGCCGGCCGGGCACGTTCTTCCAGCTCAAAGCCCACGACCAGCAAGCGCCTGCGGCGGCTGATCCCCTATCGCCGACTGACGACCCGCACCGAGTCTGGAACGACGAGGCTGAACAGCTGCCTCCGCCGCGGGCAGACATGCTTGCTCGTCCGAGACCCACTCACCCTTTACGCAACAGAGCAGGCCTCGACCAGGGAGTCCGCCAGCCAGGCCGCGGAGGCCGGGTTCTGTCCGGTCAGCAACCGGCCGTCGGTGACGACATGCGCTGCCTTGTCCGGCCCGCAACTGTAGATCGCGCCGTTGTTCTCCAGCGCACTCTGCAGACAGAAAGGCACCACGGCGTCGAGTTCCCTCGCGGCCTCATCCGCCCTGGGGAACGCGGTCAGCCGTTTGCCGGCTACCAACCGGTTGCCATCGCTCAGCTCCAGATCGACCAATACTGCGGGACCGTGGCAGATCGCCGCGATCAACCCGCCTTCCTCATACACAGACCGAGCTATCGCGTGGAGTGCCGGATTGCCGCGGAAGTCCCACATGCCGCCGTGGCCTCCGACGAAGTACACGAGGTCGTAGCGACCCGGGTCGACCTGCTCGGCTGGGATCGTATTGTCGAGCGCGGCCCCGACAGCCGGATCAGCAAGGAAGGCAATCTCCGCCGGCGCCGAGGGATCATGACCGACCATCGGTGGCCGGCCGCCGTCGGTCGAGGCGAGGTCGACCTGGTAGCCGGCCCGGGTCAGCTTCTGCCAAGGCAGCGAGGTCTCGCCGAGATGGAAGCCGGTGGGTCTGCCGGTGTCACCGAGTTCGCCGTGGCTGGTCAGTACGAAGAGAGCCCGCCGTGAAAGTGATCGCCTCATTCCCTCACCGGCCGCGACTCAGGCTGGTGTTGAGGAACCGCGGGCCGTAATACAGCGGTTGGGAGAAGTCAGACAGAGCGCGTAGTTCCGGCGCTTCCAGCGGGTACAGCTCATCGACCTTCGCCACGGCCGCGGCCGGAACCTGCTGTCGGAGAATGTTGAAGCAGGAGATCACCCGCAGCTCGTTCATCTCGAAGACAGCCCGGCCGAGACTTGGCCAGGACTGGTCCGCAGGACCGTTCCACGCGTCATCGAGCGCAGCCAGCATCCTTGTATAGGCGGCGTCGAACGCGCGCAACTCGCGCAGTACGTCCACACCGCTGGGGTCCAGCCGCAAGATGGCCGCGTAGCCATCCGCGGGAACCGCGAGTGAGTTGATGACCGTCGGCCAGGCGATCTTGGCGCCGCGGAAGTACCGGCGCTGGCCTTCGGCGGTGATGGTGTCGAGTGCCGGCTCGTCGGGACCGGTATAGGTACGACCGAATCTCAGCTCGGCGAACCGGGCGTAGTGCGACAGCTCGTCCTGTGAACCGGCGCCGGACGACAGGGTGCTGGCGCCGAATCCCTCACCCTGGTCCATGATCAGGTCGAGGCTGGCGAGGATCTGGCCGACCGGGTCGCTGCCCTTGGGGTCGATCACGGCATAGCCGAGGTTCCCGCCGACCTGGTTGGCGACCCGCCGGCCGCGGATGGCAGCGGCGACGAGATCCGCGTTCGCCTCGATCGCGGCCTTGATCTCGGTGTAGAAGCTGCCGATCGTCGGGTACCGCAGGCCCTGCTGATCGGCCGGCAGCAGCTCTAGTGGCGACTCGATCCGCATGAAGGTGTCGAGCTGCTTGCGGGACAACCGGGCGAACCTCGCGGTCAGACCGGGCGCGACGGTTCCGGCCAGGCCGGTGTGGATGGCGGTCGGGTCGAGGCTCTTGATGCGTGGCGCCCCACCGATCGCCGCCAAGGCGTTGCAGGCCGCGGCCATGTGGAGCATCTCCTCCATCAAGACCGACCGCAGGGTGTTGTAGGCGGGGTAGTTCTGCACTTCCAGGGAGTACATCGCCGCCGAGTACAGCGGCATCGTGGCGTGTTCGATGGAGACGGCGCTCTGCAGCGCACCGCGAATCCAGTGCAGGTCGCGCGCCGTGGCCGGCTGACGCTGCGCGGGAGAGAAGGCTGACTGAGTCATCGGGCTACCTCGCTGGTTGATCGGGCTGGAACCTGTGCGGATGGAATCGAGCCGTGCCGTGCGACCGCCGTACGCCGCACGGCACGGCTTTGCTCAGCTGGCGGGCAGCAGCATGTCTTCGAAGAGATCCTGGAAGGACTTCTCCAGCTCGGGGTGCTCGTAGAACTCCGGTCCGACCGGTTCGAAGATGACCTCACCGAGGCCGCTCAGGGTGTCGAACATCATCGAGACGATCGTGCCGACCTCCCGGCCGAGGTAGTGCGCGACGATCGCGACGGCGCTGCCGTTGACGCCGTACGAACCCGTCGCCGTCCAGATCCGCTCCTCCGGGCTGCCGATCCACATCCGCCGGCTGGTCGGCACGTTGTAGCCCTCGCCTCGCAGCCCTCGTGCGACCGCGGCGACACAGGTGATCGGGCTGCCGCCGAGGATGCCGGCCCGCGCCAGCACTCCCACTCCCGAGCAGTTGGCGGCGACCACCTTTCCTTCATCATGATGGCGGCGGACCAGCTCCAGGACGCGCTCGTCCTTCGCCATCTCGCCGGAGCCGACCCCGCCCGGCACGTAGAGCAGGTCGTAGGTCCGCGTGTCGTCCAGGGCGGCATCGGGCACGACCTGCGTGCCCATCTGCATAGTGACCACGCCCGGGGTGACGGCGACCAGTTGCACCTCGAGGCTCTCCGGTGCGGTCTCCCGTTCCCACGGGGAGATGGCGCCGCTGATCACCATCGCCGCGCCCTTGAAGATCTCCAACGGTGTCAGGCAGTCCTGCTCGCTCACCTTGTCGTAGGCGAGCACACCGATGGAGCGGATCAGCGGCGTCTCGGGCTCGGGCTCCGGGGTGATGCTCCGGGTCCGGCCGTTGCGGCGGAGGAGGTCTGGTTTGGTGACGGTCATGGTGGTGGCTCCGATCTGTGGAAGTCTCGATGGTCGGGATGCGGCCAACTGCACTGATCCGAGCTCGGAGAGCTCGAGCGAACGGATCCCCTGCCTGGCCGCCTCGGCCCGGTGCTCGGGGATCTGATATCCCCACTGCGCCCAGAACACCTGCGCTCCGGTGCCCCGGACCCGGACGGTGTTGGTGAGGTTGTCGTCGATGAAGATCAGGTCGCTTGTCGACACACCGGCCTGCCGGGCGAGCCTCCGGACCGCTTCCGGCTTGCGCGCACACTCCCCGACGACAGCCGTCACCGTGCGGTCCAGCCGGTACCGACGCAGGATCTCCCAGACAGAGGGCTCGTCCTTCGCCGTGACCACGGCCACCTTTCCCGCATGGCGCCTCAGCAGTTGCGGGACACCGTCGTACAAGGTGTGCAGGCCGAGCCAGAAGTCCCGCTCGGTCTCCCGGAGCCGGTTACGGACGGCCGTCGCGCGCGCGACGAACTCGGCGACCTCGCGCTGATCCAAGGAAGCGAACAGCTTGTCGAACTCGGCCTGCGTCCGGACCTCCGCCGCGGCCGGCAGCCCCGCCACGGCGAAGTGGTCGAGCAGTCGCGAATAGTTCCGGACGTGGGCGAATCGCTGGACGAACGCGGCGGGCACCTGGTCCAGCAGGGCTGGACCGGGCTCTGGCGGGACCCGGTCGAGCAGACCGAACCAGGTGACCAGCGCGCACTCCTCCAACGCGTCGCAGATGACGCCGTCGAAGTCGAGGATCAGCATGGACAAACTAGGCTGCCAGCTTCTCGACGGTCTCGAAGACGGCCCGCATGAAGACGCCCACGTAGGCGTAGTACGAGCAGGTGATGATGTTGCCGTCGACGATCACGTCGCTGTCCACGACGGTCGCGCCGGCGTTGATCACATCGTCACGCAGCCCGATGTAGGCACACGCCGTACGGCCTCTGAGGACACCGGCGCTGACCATGATCCACGGACCGTGACAAAGGCCGGCGACCACCTTCCCGGCATTGTCCATCCCAGCGACGAATTCAAGCACTCGTTTGTCCTGCCGAATCCGGTCCGGCGCCTCGTGACCGCCGGTGAGAATCACCGCGTCCCACTCGCCGTCGACCAGGTCGTCGAACGCGATCAGCGGTTTGGCGGTCTTGTCCATCGGTAACGGAACGCCATATTTCCCGATCACCGGATCACCGTCCTTCGTGGCGACCGCGACGTCCCAGCCCTCTTCGATCAGCCGGTAATAGGTGTAGACCACATCATGGTCCTGAAAACCCGGACCGGTAACAATCGCCGCGCTGTGTGACATTTGTGTAAACCTCTCTGTGAACAACGATCAACCACGACGGGAAATACACAGGTACGGCAGTTCGACATCCGGACGTACCACTTCACGGGTGGTATTGGTGAGGATCTCGACGTCGAGCCGAACCACCCCGGAGATGCACAGCGGTACATAGAACAGATCGGTGGTACGGCGCCGGTAGAAGACATCCATCCCGGTCCGGATCTCGAAACCGAAGCGGCCGTCCGGCGTGCTGGCGCGCAGGTGGGCGTTCGCCTGCTGCGGCACCCGCCGCATCGGGTGCTCCGGCCGCTCGATCGCCTCGGACTCGTACGACTTGCCTGTGCGGTCGTAGTCGTCGCGCAGCCGGAGCAGGTCGAACTTGTTCCGCGGCACCTCGATCTCGATGAGTTCCAGCGGCTCGTCACCGGTGTTCCGGGTGCCGTGGAAGGCACCACCGGCGATGCGCATGATCGTCCCGGCCCGGACCGGGACCTCTTCTCTCAGCCCGGCGGTGATCCCCCGGCCACCGAGGCAGAGCAGATACGTCAGCTTGCGCGGGTGAACATGCACCGACGTCCCATGCGGCGCGTCGATGTGCAGCGCCCAGCAGTCGAAGAAGTCGTCCACGTAGGCCCGGTACTCGTAACCCCAGGGCTTGGGGATGATCTCGTTCAGGTGCAGGTCGGAGTCGAACTGTTCGTTCCGGGGCCGGCCACCCCGCCGGACGAGCCGTTTCAGCTCCCTGATGTCTTCCTTGCCGGCGTCGAAACGAACCAGCTCCGGTACGACGTCGCCGGTCGTCGCGATGGTTTCGGTACTCGATGATGCAGTCACAGACACCTCACATTGTCGGCAGTCACCGCCGCGGCGGTGAGAATGCAGCTGCGCTGTGCCGGAATGCGAAGGTTCGGCCCCGGCCGCGCTTCGAGTTCATTGAAAATTCCCGGAATTGTTTGGTTCAGCGCAAGGGCGACCCTTCCCCCGATGTCGTGGGCGGTACGATTCGGACCGACTCAAGAAACCACAGACCGCCGGACAGGTCAACGGATGTCTCACTGAACGAATGGTTACTTGTGAAGGTGGTCACGTGGACCATGGACTACATTCCCGGCCGGTCCCGGATGTATGCGCAGGAAAGGCGATCAGTTTTCCGATGACTTTCCATCAGAAATTATATTGGTGATAAATGAACATGTTTTCTACACTCCCGTTTGGAGCTGTACCGACCGCATTCAACCGGACGGCTGTGTCCAGCCGATCCGTTCCCATGAGGAGTGACATGTCGAATCTTCCGCAGCGAGTACTGCTCGCGCTGACCAGCCAGGACCGCCTAGGTGACGACGGTGGTCCGACCGGCTACTACCTCCCGGAGGCCGCCCACCCGTGGAAGGTGTTCACGGACGCCGGCTACGAGGTGGACTTCGTCTCGGTCGCCGGTGGCAAGCCACCGATGATCGGTCACGACCAGGCCGACGAGGTGCAGAACGACTTCCTGGCCGACGCCACCATGCAGCAGAAACTGCAGTCGACCCCGACGGCGGCCGACGTCAAGGCCGGTGACTTCGCGGCCGTCCTGTACGTCGGCGGCCACGGCACCATGTGGGACTTCCCGGACGAGACGGGCCTCAGTGACCTCGCCCGCGAGATCTACGAGACCGGCGGGGTCGTCGCCGCGGTCTGCCACGGACCGGCCGGGCTGGTCAACGTCACGTTGTCGAACGGCGAGTACCTGGTGGACGGCAAGGAGTTCGCCGGTTTCACCAACGACGAGGAGGACGCGGTCGGCATGACCGAGGTCGTCCCGTTCCTGCTGCAGGACAAGCTCGAGGAGCGCGGCGGCCGGCACATCAAGGAGCCGAACTTCCAGCCGTGTGTCGTGGTCAGCGAACGGCTGGTGACCGGGCAGAACCCGGCGTCGGCCAAGGGTGTGGCCGACGCCATGGTCGGGATTCTCGAAGGCTGAACCGAAGTAGCCATCGGGTTGTCCGCAACCCGATGGCTACCAGTCGTTGTGCTACCAGTACTTGGCCTCTGCCATCAGATGACGCCAGGCGAGCTTCACCTGCGGTTGGCAAAGGCCTGTCCGGCTGACCAGATACAGCATGTTCTTGGGCGAGATCACCGGATCGCAGAGGCGCACCAGCTGGTCCGACCGGATCGCTTCCGCCGCCAGATAGGTCGGCAGGACACTCATGCCGGCGCCGGCGATCACCGCGGCCAGCACCGCGTGCAGGTCGGGTACGACGATCGCCGGCCGCATCCGTGGCTGACGGTTGAAGGCAGTCGTCCAGTATCGCCCGATGATCGGCAGTCCTTCCCCGATGGACACCAGCGGCACCTGGTCCAGCGCGACTCCGCCGTCGGCGGTGACATCGGCGGGCAACTGAGCCGCCCAGTCCGCGCCGGCAACCAGGACGAACTCCTCCTCGAGGAGTTCCTCGACCGTGAGCCCGGGCTGGCGTGGCCGTGCCGTCGAGACCACCAGGTCATGACGGCCGGCGACCAGCCCCTCGATCAGCTGACCCGGCGGGCCGAAAGAGGTCCGCACCCGCAGCCCGCGCTCGATCAGGCAGGCCAGCGCCGGGATCACCTTCGCGGTGGTCAGGTCGGGCGGCCCACCGAACTGGAGCGTCTGATTGCCGGGGTCGGTCGCCAGCACCCGGTCGACCACCTCTTCGAGGGCGTCCAGATGCAGCCCCAGTTGGCCTGCCAGCTCGTCGGCCACACCGGTCGGCGTCACGCCGCCGGCGCGCCTGACGAACAGCTGCTTCCCGAGTTTCTCCTCCAGAGTCCTGACCTGGACCGTGACGGTCGGCTGTGACAGCCCGAGGTGCGCGGCCGCCTTGGTCAGCGAGCCGACCCGATGAACGGTGAGAAACGTCCGCAACAGATCCAGGTTCACGGCTGTTGCTGGCGTCGTACGGGAAGAGAGAGCGTGACGGCTACCAGCGCCAGGGCCGCGAGGATCACACCCGCCGTACGCAGCGAGGTGAGTGGGCCGAGCACCGCGACTCCCAGGGCGGCACCGGCCTGCCGGGAGGCGTTCAAAGCACCCTGCGCCGACGCGGCGTACTCCTTGGGCGCGGCCACCGACATGTCGGCCGTCGCCGCCGGGATCGCCGTAGTACTGGCAAGGACGAGCGCGATCTCCGCTACGACGATCCAGAGCAGCGAGGAGTGCACGCCGACCCCGGTCAGCAGCAGCCCGGCGAAGACGTCACAGGTGAGCCCGAAGATGATCAGCCGGCGGGCGCCGAAGGTGGCGATCAGCCTGCCGGTGACCATCGGCAGAACGCACATCGGCAACGTCATCGGTACGAACGCCAAGCCGGTGTCGAGGGCGCTGAATCCACGCTCCCGCTGGTACCAGAGGGTCAGCATGAAGAGCATCCCGTAGAACACCAGCGTGGCCGCGGTGGCAGCGATGATGTCCAGCCGCACCTGGGCGCGAGCCAGCAGCGCCGGTGGCAGCACCGGGTGCTCGGCCCGGCGTTCTACCTGGACCAGCGCGACCAGGGCCGCGGCCGAGAGGGCGAGGCTGATGAGCGGCGTCGCACGGACCCACCCGTTCGTACCGCCATCAATCAGCCCGAAGGTCAGACAGCCCAGCAGGACGATGGACAGCGTCACGCCGGGCCGGTCCAACGGCCGGATCGTCGGCGGTACGACGTTCGCCACGCCGAGCACCAGGACCAACGACAAAACGGCGATGGGCGGGTTGACCAGGAAGACCAGTCGCCAGCCGCCAAGGGTGACGAGCACTCCACCGAGTAGCGGACCGGCGAGCAGGCCGCTACTCGTGACGGCAGCCCAGGTGCCGATCATCTTCGCCCGGACGGCCGGCTCGGGGTACATGGCCACCAGCAGCGCAAGCGATGAGGGAACCATGCCGGCTGCCGCGATCCCGAGCAAGGCGCGGCCGCCGATCAGCAGGCCGATGTTCGGCGCGGCTGCGCAGAGCAAGGAGATGACGGCGAAGGCAATCAGCGAGTAACGGTAGAGCCGGCTGGCGCCGAAGCGGTCCGAGACCGCTCCGGATGCCAGCAGGACGCCCGCGAAGACCACCGTGTAGGCAACCGATGCCCAGGGCAACAACGCCCCGCCGACCTGGAGATCACGCTGGACGTCGGGCAGGGCGATATTGAGGATCGAGGTGTCGAGCAGCACCAGGAAGTTCCCGGCCGAGATGCCGAGGAACGTGATCAGGCGGCGTCGACCGACTGACCGGTCCGGGATCGTGACCGGTGACTGTGGCAGTGGCGAGGTCATCAGGCCCCGACCCCGCCCGGCAGAACCCCGGTCCGCGCCCACTCGGTCAGCGGGTCGACGGCGTCGGTGCCGACATACTCGATCCGGTTCCCGTAGGGATCCGGAGAGGTGATCATCGAGAACGGGGTGGAGCCCTCCTCCATCCGGAAGACGGCGTCGACCCCGGGACCGCTGGTGGTCAGCCAGTCCAACCGCGCGTCCATGTCCGGCTCCCAGTACGCGTGGTACAGGATCTGGCCGCACTTGTCGGCGGAGACGATGCCGTCGCCGTTCGCCTGGATCAACTCCAGGTACGGCGGCTCGGTGCGGGACAGCACCGCGGTGAGCTCGAAGGGGTGCGGGTCGGGGTCTTCCAGCCGCGGGATGCTGAACACGCCGGGCTCGGTGAACCGGAGGTCGAAGGTGTCCGCGTAGTACGCGATCGCCTTGTCCAGATCGGGAACGACGATGCCGGTGTGGAAGAAGCTGGCCTCGACCGTCGGTGCGAACCGGTCGCCGAACCGGACCACGGTCGGCGGTTCGACCAGGCAGTCGAGCAGTTCGGGGATGAAGTCGGCCAGATACTTGCTGGCGCCGTGCTGGGCGAAGGCGACCTCGTCGCGATACGTCTCGATGCAGAGGCGCCGGGTCGGGTCGGTGTCGTCGACCACGTAGTCGAAGCGGGTACAACCGGGTTCGTTCTGGGCGATGTTCTCCATCAGGCCGGCCATCAGCGCATCGAGGTTGGCCTCTTTGCCGGGCTGGACGCGCTGTTCGGCGGTAACGGTGATCATTGATCCATTCCCCTTGGTCGTCATGAACGGCGGGCGGGCGCCGCCGGGATGAAGGTCAGGTCGTGGTGCGAGTCGTGGCCGGTACGGCGAACGAGCGCCGGTCCCCGGCCCACGCCTCGGGCCGTACGGCCAGATCAAGGCGCTCCAGCTCGGCCGGGCCGAGCTGGATCTCCGCAGCGGCGGCGTTCTCCGCGATCCGGTCGAGTCGCCGGGTCCCGGGAATGGGAACGACGTCGTCTCCCTGGGCCAGCAGCCAGGCCAGCGCGAGCTGCCCCGGGGTGATCGACAGACTGTCGGCCACCGTGCGCAGGGCCTCGATCTGGCTCAGATTGCGGTCGAGGTTGGTGTCCTGGAAGCGTGGATCGGTACGGCGGAACTCGCTCGTGCCGATGGTGTCGCGATCCAGCGTGGCGGTGAGCAGGCCGCGCCCGAGGGGGCTGTAGGGCACCAGTCCGACGCCGAGTTCGCGCGCCGCCGGGATGATGTCGAGCTCGGGCTCGCGCCACAGCATCGACCACTCGAACTGGACCGCCGCGATCGGGTGGACGGCATCGGCGGCTTGGAGCTGCCCGGCGGTGACCTCGGAGACGCCGAGGTGGCGCACCTTGCCGTCATCGACCAGTTGAGCCATCGCTTGGACGGTTTCACCGATCGGCACGGCGGGGTCGACCCGGTGCAGGTAATACAGGTCGATGACGTCGACCCCGAGCCGCTTCAGCGACGCGTCGCAATAGCCGCTGACATGCTCGGGGCGGCCGTCCAGCGCGACCCCCTCTTCGGTCCGGACGATACCGAACTTCGTCGCCACCTGAACCTCACCGCGGTTGGCCAACTCGGCCAGGGCGCGGGAGACCAGCTGCTCGTTGTGCCCCTGGCCATAACTCATCGCCGTGTCCAGTAGGTTCATCCCCGACTCGACAGCCCGGTGCAAGGCTTTGATCGACTCCCCGTCGTCGGCCGGCCCGTAGCCCTGCGAGAAACCCATGCACCCCAATCCCAGTGCCGAGGCCGTGAATCCGGTACGTCCCAAGTGTCGTTGCCGCATGGGTCAACGGTGCTGGCCGCCAAGCCATAAGTCCAAGACAAGTTTGCGCTGGCATCTATCGCGATCGATGATGAATGGGTGGAGCTACGCCAGCTGATCTACTTCGATGCCGTTGTCCGTCATGGTGGCTTCACCCGCGCCGGCGAGAGTCTGCACATCGCCCAGCCCGCGATCTCCGCACAGATCCGGCGGCTCGAAACCGAGCTGGGGACCGTGCTGCTCCAGCGAAACACCCGCCGGGTCTCACTGACGCACGCGGGTGAACTGTTCTGGGCGCGCGCCCGACGGGCGCTCGACGAACTGGACGCTGCGCGCGCGGACCTCGACCAGCTGGCGTCGGTACTGCGCGGCCGGGTGCGGATCGGCGCTACCCAAGTACTGGGCACACTTCACCTGTCGGTGCAGCTGGCCGACTTTCGCCGGCGCTATCCCGGTCTCGGGCTCACGTTGCGTTCCGGGCTGATGGAGGTCCTGCTCGAGGCTCTCGACGGCGGTGAGCTCGATGTGGTGCTCGGCCCGATCCACGCCGACCTGTCGCCGCGGTACGTCGCACGGCCGCTTGTTGAGGAAGGGCTGGTCCTGGTCAGTCCTCCTGGGCACCGGTTGAGCGATCATTCGGGCAGCCTCGCGGCCGCGCGCGACGAGAGCTTCGTCTGCTTGCCGGCCGGGAGTGGGCTGCACGAGATCCTCACCAAGGCCGCGGCCGCCGCGGGCTTCGTGCCCCGGATCGAGTTCGAGACCTACAGCCCGGCCAGCATCCGTGAGCTCGTCGCAGCCGGTCTGGGCGTCGCCCTGGTCGCCGGGTCGGCGGCGCGCGCCCCTGGACCGCCGGTCGAGATCTATCCGCTCCCCCACTTGAGCCACCCGGCCATCGGCCTGATCATCCTCGACGAGCGGCCGCTCACACCGGCGGCAGGCGCGTTTCGCGACTTCTTGAGCCGGTCGGTGTCCAGTACGGCCGACCCGATCGAGTGAAAACGCCGCGAGGCCGACCAATTCGTCATGCACCTCGGGACCGGGAATCCGACGTGTGCGAGGCACCCGAGCGATGATTCAGATTGCGGCGGAGTTGGCGCATCTGCGTCGTGCTCTCGCAGTCGGCTTCGCGGAGGAGACTGACTGATCAATTGGCCGAGTCACTGCAACGGGAACGGCGGCTGCCACCACCACGGCCGGGTATCGACGACCACGCGGTCTAACCACTTGACCCACCAGAAGCCCCGTCGACCCGGCGCGACGAGCCGTGCCGGCGCACCATGCCCGACCGACAGCGGCCGGTCGCCGACATGCGTCGCGACGAGCAGGAACGGTACGTCCCGCAACGGCAGGCGACGCGCGTACCCGGTAACCGAGACCACGACGACGCTGCGTGCGTCCGGCGGCAGCGATGCCGGCAGCAACCGGTCGAGCCGCACCCCGCGCCAGCGCTGGTCGGCGTACCAGCCGCCGGTGCAGTCGAGCACCGCCCGCATTTCGTCGGTGGCCATGGCCAGCAACGCGTCCTGGTCGAGCTCGGCCACCTGTCGCCCCGCCACCCCGACACGCAGCCGCCAGGTGGCAACGTCGACCCTGGGCACAGCATCCAAGGCCCACTGCGTGACCGGCATCGCCTCCGGACGATCCGAGCCGACCTCGAACGAGCCGGTCACCCGGCGGTCCTGCCCCGGTAGCGAGAGCCCACGGGCGACACCTTCCACCGCGACGTACGCCGCGGCCGCACCTCCGCCGAGCCAGAGCGCGCGGAGCAGGGTGCGGCGGGACAGGTCAGTACGCCGCGGCAGCTGCGGGTGCCGCAGTACGTGCAGTACAGCGAACGGCACCGCAAGCATCGCGGCACCCACGTGCACCTGCATCGGGGTGAGACCTGCGTAGGACCGGAAGCCGCCGAGGACGTGCACGACGCCCGCGAGAAGCGATACGGCGACGAGAACCCCAAGGACCAGGCCGGCAGCCGCATGCCAGGACGCCGACCGGAACGCCCTGCTCCGCCGCACAATCAGCGACTTCCACGGGACGAGCAGCACCAGTGCCAGGCTCGCCGCGCCGTGCAGCACCGTGACGATCCACCCGGGCGTCGCAGTACCCGTGCCGAACGCGGCCCAGCCGGTGGCGAACGCGAGCACGAGCAGCACCAGCAGGGCGACGTTGGTACGGCGCCCGGCACGTCGACGGACCCGACCTTCCCGGCCCATACCTCAAGTGTGCAGCGTCGGCTCCGGTGGGCCTCGCGCAGGACGGGCCAGCCCACGGTAGGTGATCCTCGCCTGGCTCGACGACCACCGCGGCAGGAACGCTGTCCCCGACGACCGCACTCCGCGAACGGTTGCCGACACGACACCGTGACCCGTCGATAGACCAGTCGGCCGGCGAAGGCCGTCGCGGGTTCAGTGAGGCTAGTTGATTGAACTCTTCAGCGCGCCGGTTGGCGGTGTGGTGTGGTGGCTGGAGAGGTAACACCGGCCGGTGATCGCGTTGTATGCGAAGCGCCCGCCTCACAATGTAGGTTCGGCATGGCGCGGGCCTGGGTTAATCTGCGGCAATGGCGCAGGGGGATATTGACAAGATCGCTAAGGAAACCGGCTTCTCCGGTGTGGTCTGGATCGATCGGGCCGGCCAGATCGAGTTCGCGAAGGCGTACGGGCTGGCGAACCGCACCTACCACGTTCCCAACTCCCTGGACACCAGATTCGGCATCGCCAGCGGCAGCAAGGGGTTCACCGCTTTGGCCGTGGTCTCGCTGGTGCGTGACGGTGTGCTGGAGCTGAGCACCACCGCCCGATCCCTGCTCGGCAAGGATCTACCCCTGATCGCGGACGACGTGACCGTCGAACATCTCCTCACCCACACCTCTGGCATCGGTGACTACCTGGACGAAGAGGCCGACACCGAGATCACCGACTACTTCATCGGCGCTGCGCACGAGCTGACTACCACCGAGGCTTTCCTGCCCCTGCTGGACGGGCATCCCACCAAGTTCCGGGCCGGTGAGCGGTTCGGCTACTGCAACGGTGGTTTCGTGGTCCTCGCCCTGCTGGCGGAGCGGGCCAGCGGCGTCGGATACCACGACCTGGTCCGGGAACGGGTGCTCCGCCCCGCCGGCATGACCAGAACCGACTTCCTCCGCTCCGACGAGCTACCCGCTGACGCGGCCGTTGGTTACCTGCCCTTGAACGGGGTGGACCGCTCCAACATCTTCCACCTGCCGGTGCTGGCCGGCGGCGATGGCGGCATCCACACCACCGCCGCCGACCTCTCCACCTTCTGGCGCGCGCTTTTCGCCGGCGACATAGTGGATTCCGTCGAAGAAGTCGTACGGCCACGCTGCGACGTACCCGAGGAATCCAGGCGCTACGGCCTCGGCTTCTGGCTGCACGAGAGCACCGACACGGCCATCCTGGTCGGGTACGACGCCGGCGCGTCGTTCAAGTCCACGCACGACCCACACACCGGCACCACCTCCACCGTGCTTTCCAACACCTCCCCCGGCGCCTGGCCCATCGCCCGCGCCTTCACACCTTGAGGACCAACATGTCGTACTGGCGCCGGTGCTGTCCTGGATGACCGATGCCCGAATGTCAGTTGCCGAGCCGAACGCGTAGCGGCTGAATCGCCTGGTGGGCTCTGATCGTTGGCATGGGGCAGGTACTGGCACGAGCGATCTGGACCAACGACCTCGCCTTCGTCCCGTTTGCCAGTGCCCCGCGGCATCACCGCCCTCGAACTCGATGCCTGGGGCAAGATCGAGAGATTCACCGCCGTGGAACGGCGCCCTTGCCGACACCGCGATGCTCACCACACTCGCGCGGAACGCAATCGAACATGACCCTCAAACCGTACCCCCGCCGCCCGACGGAGCAGAGCAGTCCTCACTCCCCCCAAGGCCATTGCCCTCGGCAACCTCACACCCCGGGAAGTCGAAGTCCTCGCCCTCATCGCCAAGGACTGTCCAACCCCGAGATCGCCACTCGCTCGACGGTCAGGCGACGAAAACGTCAAGACCCACATCAGCCACCTGCTCGCCAAACTCCGCTACGCGACCGCACCCAAGCCGTCATCGCCGCCTACGAATCCGGCCTCGTCACCCCCGGTACTCCGCGCCCCTGACGGCGCGGTCAGGCACCGACCTGCACGACCCGGACGAAGGTGGTTGCGTCGGTTGGTGCCGCGGACAGCGCCGTTGCCTTCGAGGTTCACACCTGGACCACTCGCCGACACCAATTCGCGGCGCGGTGCCGCCGGACGGTCAGCTCACCCTCGACACCCTTTCAGCGCTGCTCCGGGGCTCGTTGGCAACGCGCCGCTCACTCGGCTGCAGCGCGGATCCTTCGGACCAATCAGCGCGGCGGATGGGCTCCCTAGGCGCCGGCCCTGACATCCGAAGGTGACGGTGTCCTGACTGTCCGATTTTCTGGCGGCACCCACGCTCTGGGGCCTTCCCCACGCGCCGGGCAGAGGTCAGGATGCAGAGGAGGAGCGGAGGTCTGGTTGCGATGGCCAGCTTGGCGAGCTTTACGACTCTGTACGTGACCGCAATCCGGGTAGACGGGCCAAATGACCTCAAGAACATCGCCGCCCTTCGGTTGGATGGCGAGCTTCTAGGCACAGAAGAGTCGTCTGTCGCCGATTTCATAGCCTGGCTGGACCGCGGCCACGGGCGAGCGTTCGTCCGGCAACCCGACGGAGGCCGTGGTCCCCGTGTCCACGTCGAGTACGACGGCGAGCGGCGCTACGTGAGCAGTCGCAGCGAGGACTGGGACCAGGAAGATGCGCTGCTGCGCCTGCCACGATGGGAGCCTGGAAGGGCAGCCGCAAAGCACACCAGCCGGACCCAATCACGCGCACACCGTTGGGACAAGTGGCCAAGCAGTAGCCGCGTCTCGAGGGTGGCCAAGTAACGCTCGGCGCCCAGGGCGGCCGCACAGCCCATGCGGCAGCGTTGATCATCTGCTGGCAGGTGTGGTCCATCAGGTCGCCGGCCGCGGACATGCCCCGCAGGTCTCGGAGCTGACTTCGACGACCAAAACATCGCCCTCCTCGCCCAGGCGCAGCTGCCCCTCGGCAGCTCTCCGGTCACGAGGTTCACCTGAGCCCCTCTCCCAGGCTCAGACGTCGAGCTTGAGACGTGTGGTTAGTGTGCGTGTCCCCCCTCGGACACACAACTCATCCACGGGGTCGACCGCAGCCTCTACACTGCTCCGCGTGGCAGTGCGTCATAACAGCCGAAGCGACACGTAGCTCGCAGGGCCACGAGGCACCGGCCTCCGAGATCAACCGAAGGCCGGTGTCGCGGGGGAAGTGAGGCCGTGTGTCAGATCGGCAGGGGATCGTAGTTGGCGCCGAAGGGGGCGTCCGGCCTTGCGAACTCTCCCAGCAGTGCGCGCCTCAGGGGCGTGGTGCGCTCGAGGAACTCGGGGTCGTTGCTGAAACGGTCGGCCGTGCGGACCCACGGTGGGCTGTAGACGTAGTGCGTTGTATAGCGGTCGTAGTCGCCATCGTGGCGGAAGGTTCGATGCCAGACGCCGTTGTGGAACACCAGAGCAGCCCCGGCCTCGGCGCACACGACATGGCCGATCGCGATGTCGTCGTTGGGCTCACGGATTGCATCGGGTAGACCGACCCGCGAGCGGTGGCTGCCGGGAATCAGCTCCATGTTGCCCATGCCGGGCACCGTCTGATCGGTGAGCAGATACGACACGCGGAGCTGAAGCAAGGGAACCGGGTATCCCAGGTCCTTGAAGTCGAAGGCGGACGATCCGTCCTGGTGCCAACGGCCGTTCCCCGCGTGCGCCGGCTGCATCGTGTTCCAGCCGGCCTGCAGCACGAACCGGTCGCCGAGCAGACCCTGCACCTTCGGAAGGACGTCAGGATGATCTATGAGCCGCTCGAGAACCGGCTCGCTCTCGTAGGTCCGGCCGATCTGCCCGAACTCGCGGTCGCGGTTCTGGTGCAGACGCCGCGAAACATCGTAAGCCTCGGCGGCCTCGTCCTTGGTCAAGACGTTGGGAATCATGAAGTAGCCCCACGACTCGAAGATGAAGCGGTCAGTCTCGGTCAGCTGACCTTTGTCGACGACGGGATCGAGCATCACTGTGTCCTCTTCTTCATGGTGTTGGAACGGCTTCTCCGATCTGGCATCTCCAGCGACCAGGGGGTCGGATCACCAGATTGGCTGGTGGTCAGCGCAACAGCCACCATCTCCAGGCAACCCGCGGATGGTGGCTGTCAGTGCTCGCCGAGGTCCTCAGATCCTCAGCGCACGCGACCATCGCCGGAAACGGGGCAACGCGATGGTGTCCTGAGGTCCCGCAAGAACCGCGTGCAAGTGCGAGCGGAGCTCGTGGCAGTCCGCCGGCTCGCGGCTCGCCAGGCCGCGCAGTACGTCGATGGTTGCGGTCACGATCCAATTCTGACGCCAGTCGTATACCGATAAACATCCAACTCACCCAGATTGGCACCCAACTCAGAACTCGCCAGCCCGCCTGCTAGGTCCCGCGGAGCATCACGAGCCGACCACGGGACTCGCGTAACGGTCTGTACTGCTGCCGGTGTATCTCCTGTAGGCCGGGTCAATGCATCCCGGCCGGAGCCTGGGACCGGGACACTCAACGAGCGCGTCGTCTACCACGCGAAGGCGGGCCCGATCCCGTCCTGCGTCGCGGAGCCCGCAGTTCCCAGCCGCAAGCGTCGTACGCCACTCCGGGCTGTGCCCTCCACGGCGATGATCGTCGTGGAGGCCCAGCTCATGCCGGATCGGCCGGTCATCCCACGCTTGAACTGTGATCAAGATGCGGATCGTTCACGGGCACATGGGATGGCGCGTGTCCATCCAGGTCAGTGCTGTGGGAAGCAGGCGGCGACGGCCAAGCCATCCACGAAGTCGTTCATCTCGTGGCCGGAGTGGCCCTTCACCCACTGGAAGGCGACATCCCCGCGCTTGATCACCAACTCCACCAGGGGCTCCCAGAGGTCCCTGTTGGCCACCGGCTTCTTTGCTGAGGTGAGCCAGCCTCGCTCGAGCCAACCTGTATGCCACCTGTCGCGGAAGCAGTTGACGACGTACGTCGAATCCGACACGACCAGCAGCGGACCGTCGTTCGCCCGCACGGCCTCGAGGGCGGCACGGATCTCCATCCGCTGGTTCGTGGAGGCAGCCTCGTGACCAGCGGCATACTCGGTCCTCGACAGGGCCCAGGCCCAGCCACCAGGTCCAGGGTTGCGCGAGCAGGCACCGTCGGTGAACACCGTGCGCGCGCCGACGGGGACTGTCATGTCGGCCGGACGAGGACGGCGGGCGCGGGCTGGAGGCATCAGAGCGAAACACTACTACGCCGGCGCATCCCGACAAGCAGAGCCCTGAAGGCGGCGTACCGCGCCGGACGCTGAAACAGATGGTTCAGCGTCCGGCGGGCGGCCGGGTCGTGCCGCCTTGTGTTTGCGGCCGGCGGGCCGCTCGCGCGGGGAATCAGTTGCCATCAGCAAGCGCACGATCCGCGCTCGGGCTCAGCGCGAGGCAGATCAGTGCAATGCGACCGTGAGCAGTAGGACTGACGATTCCAAGGCTTCGACGTCGTGGCGCTGCGGCGGCACCGCGACCAGATCACCTGGACCGAGCTCGACCTCCGCGTCACCCGCACGCACCCGGACACGGCCACGTAGGCAGAGCAGCGAGGCATCCCCGGGACTCTTGTGCTCTCCCATCACCCGACCTTCGGCAAGCGCCATGAGCGTCTGCCGGAGACGGGCACCGGGCCGGCCGTAGACCGTGACCGAGCTGCGCCCACTCTCGGCCGAAGCTGCCTTCGCAAGCCGCTCAACAGCCAAATCGTCGATCGACGAGACATCCATCCGTCGATGATCGCACGGCGAGAGCCTGGACGGCGATGCTCAAGGTCACGGCCGGCGAGCGCGGGTCACAGACGCTCGCCGGATGCGGCCCTGAACAACCTCACCCTCGCCCATCGCGCCCACGGAGAGCTGGAAACCGCGCTCGAACTGGCCAACACCGCGCTCGCCCACGGATCGGGACGAGACGTCCCACCCCGATGTGCAACACAGGGCGCTGGGCCTATGCCCGCCGATGTGAAGACGCGGAACGGAAGGCAGGCACGGGCGCCGAGCCTGTGGTGTGGGACGAGGCCGGCGCCGATACAGCGACCGCTCCCGCCGGGACTGCCGGTCCTGCCCCTGGTGCGCGGCCCCTGGCGCGCGGCGAACGTTGCGCATGGCAACCGACTCGACGCGTCGGCCGGTGCCGGTGCCGAAACCATCAAGGAATGGACCGATCGGTCGCCAGGCGGCTGAGCGTAAACTCCATCCGGGCGGCAAGAGCATGGGCGTCGAGGGACGCCGGGTCGGTGGCCAGACCGATGCCGAGCGATCCGGCCCAGCTCAGCGCGCCCAACGCGAGCGGGGCTCCCGGTGCGAGGGGCAGGATCGGGTACACCCGAGCGATGCGGACCCCAGCCATCGACAAGGGCACTGGCGAGCCGCGCATGTTCGAGACGATCGCGTGCAGGAAATGGCGGCCGTACACAGTTCTCGCGAACCACGCGGCCGCGGGCTCGGGCAGGGCGCGCAAACCCTTCGCCGTCACGAACCGCGACGCCACGACCCGGCTCGGAGTACGCGCGCGAGCAGTACGGCGACCGACTTCGGCGATCAGTCCCTCGATCGGGCGGCCATCGATCGGCACGTCGACCATCACCGCCGCGGTGCCGTTGGTCTCGGCGGCGGTGCCAGGGCCGCGCACCGTCTGCGGAACCGCGACCCGCAGCCGGCCTCCGAGCCGGATGCTGAGTTCAGGATGGGTATCCGCTACTGCCTCGGCGACGAGGGCGAGAACGACATCGGTCACCCGCACCTGCCGGGTGGAGGCAGCCCGGCAGACGGCGGCAAGATCGAGGCCAGCGGTGGCGAAGTCGCGCCGTGTCGACGTGGCCAACTGCCCGCCCGCTCCCCCGTCGGCGGCCAATTGCGCGAGTCCTACGATCGTTGCCGCGGTCAACCGAACGTGTCCTCGCGCAGGAGCCGGCGGGCTCGGAAGTTCGATCCGGGGACGGAGTAGGTTCAGCGCCTGCAGCACCGCACCGTTTCCATCAGCAACGGCATGGTGCAGGAGAAGAATCATCGCCGTCCGGCCAACGCGGCCGGGTGAGGGGTGAGTCGAGGACTGCTCCGACCCGGCATCGCGCACTATCACGATCTGCCACAGCGGCCGGTCTCGAGGCATCGGGGTCTCGGCAAGCTCGGCGACGATCCGCCGCAGGCCGTCCTGGCCGTCGGGACAGCGGCGCACGCTGATGTGCGACGTCCAGTCGATAACGGGAACGTCGACCCAGCGGGCTCGGTGCCAGCGTGTCGCCGGCTCCAGCCGTTGGCGGAAGCGCGGCAGCCTCTCGAGCTCGTGCCGGACGACATCGCGCACACGCTCGACGGACAGGGCCGCCTCGTCGCTGGTCGGCTCGAACATCACCAGACCGCCCAGGTGCTGCGCCGCGCCGACGGTCTCGACGTGAAGGAAGAACGCGTCGCATGACGGCACGACCAGCCCAGGATGCGAGGTGCGATCGCCGGCCCGCCCCGCGGCAACGGCTGCGCGGGTCAAAGGACGACTGAGCCAGTTGGCGCTCGTGGTTCCTCCAGCGGGGTGCGGTCTCTATTCTCGCCCCGGACGGCCCGGACAGCGCCGCTGATGTCAGGCCGGAACCCACCTCCGCGAGGTCAGTTCGCAAGTTCTGGGTACCGGCGATCACGACCAGTCACTTCAGTCGGGCGAGAAGGGCGACACCGATGGCGATCAACGCAGTGCTGGCAGTGATACCGGTCGCGGAATTCGACACGGCATGCCGGCATCGTTCAGGTCTTCCACGATCGAGGCAACGCGAGCAGCCAACGGCTCGTCACCTGCACCGACCCCGGGGGAAGCCAACTCGGCCTCCTCGAGACCACCTGACCCCCCAAGATCTGGCTGCCTGCATTTGCGTTCTCCGCAGAGAGATGAGCGGACTAATGTGGGCCGATGGACCAGCAGACCGCTCAGGACTGGCTCGACCAGTACGTCGAGGCGTGGATGTCCTACGATCCGGCCGACATTTCGAGGCTGTTCAGCGAGAACGTCGCGTACCGCTACCACCCGTATGACGAGCCGATCTCCGGTCGGGACGCCGTCGTCGCATCCTGGCTCGGACAGAGCGCGTCGGGCGACGCCTCCACCCGCGACGCGCCCGGCACCTACGAGGCCGAGTACGCTCCGGTCGCTGTCGACGGTGACACCGTGGTGGCCACCGGCACTTCGCGGTACCGCGAAGTGCCTGACGGACCCATCGTCCGCACCTACGTGAACTGCTTCATCATGCGCTTCGACGGCGAAGGACGCTGCCGTGAGTTCACCGAGTACTACCTCCGCCGCCCCTGAACCGCCCTGCTATGTCACCTCGCGCCTGAGCTCCGACCGGCGACCACAAGCCCGAACTCAGCCTGATGTTCCGGATGGCGGGGTCGGTGATTTCATGGTTGCGTGGAGCACGATCAGGAAGAGCTCCTCGAAGTGGGGAGCGCTTCGAGACGTGGGCGTCGACGGGCCGGGTGGGTTCTGGTGCTGGTGGTGCTGCTGGGCCTGATTGTTCTGCGTGCCTCGACTGATCGTCCGCGGCAGCAGGCGGTGCCGAGTCCCACTCCGTCCGAGCTGATCAGCACGGTCCCGGACGGGCCGACGGCGACGGCGTGGCCCACGGCGCCTGGCGCGTGTGGGGTGGACACGCTGTTGCCTGTCGTGTCGAGTGCGCCGCCCGCGGAGCACACCGGGATCCAGGTCCTGGTCGGCGGAGACCGGGTGCGACTCGTTGACTTCGACAGCGGCCATGCGACGACCTTGCCTGGGGCTGTCGTCCGTCCGGGCGAGTACGCCGCTGTGCTGGCCGGTGATCCGATCACGGCGTACGCGACCACCGGGTCCTGCAACGAGACAGCTCCCGAGGCGATGTTGCGCGTCGGCGTCGATCACCGGGTGAGTGTCACCCGCCCACTCGGTCCCACCGAGTGGGCGCTGACCGACGGCATTCGCGTCTGGATCGCTTCCTTCGCCAGCGACATCGACTCCCCCTACGAGACGATCACTCCAGTCACCGGCGGGCAGCGGGTGCGGCTGCCGCACGGCTTCTCCGCATCCGCGATCGTGGGCGACACGATCGTCGGGCAGCTGCAGCCCGATCCGGGAATCTCACCGACCTGGCTCGCGCTCGTCGATGCACGTACCGGTCAGTTGCAGGCCAAGCTCGACCAACAAGTGGCCCCGCTCGCCGCCGGCGCCGGCCAAGTCTTCTGGACCAGCGGCTGTGACGACGACGCGTCAACGTGCACGCTGCACCGCCGGGAGATCGCTGGCCGAGAGACCCTCAGATCCCCACTTCCAGGCCCCGCGTGCTGCGGTGTCGTCAGCCCTGACGGCACCAAAGTTGTCTTCCTGATCGAACGAGCATCGACAGACGAACAGTTCGACGGCCATCCGCTCCCGCCCATGGACATCGCGATCATGCGACTCGACACCGGCCGGCTGGACGTCGTGCCAGGGATCGAACTGCCCACCAAGTCGCAACCCGGGCTGGCCTTCGCCGGCCGTGATGGCTGGTTGGTGATCGCACTCGACGCGGGCTCCCGCACCCGCCTCCTCGCCTGGCGGCCCGGACTACGGCAGCCGTACGAGACAACTGCACTTCCGGGCCTCGTCCACGACCCACCGACGCTCGTTGTCACCAGCCACTGACCACCTCGTTCTCGTTGCTGCCGGCAACCAGAGGGTCAGGGTGATGCGGGCGCTACCTCGAAGTGGGCGACTGTGGTCTCACGGTCGAGGAGGTAGTCGTCGTCTTCTGGGTAGTACTTGGCGTGGTTGATGTCGTCGCCGGCGAAGGCGCGGATGTGGTCGAGGTCGGTCCACCAGCTCAGGGTGATGATCTCGGTCCGGCCGTCGCCGAGGTCGCGGGTGAGCAGCTGGGCACCCTCGTTTCCCGGAGTACGGCGATAGCCCGCCATGCCCGTGCGCTCCACGATCTCGACGTACTCGGCCGCCTTCTCGGTCCGCACCCATCCTCGCCACATCCGCGCAATCATGCAGCCACCGTAGCCGGACGCTCACTGACTGCGGAGGCGATGTCGAAATGAGTCTTCTTCGTTTACCGTGGCGGTGGGGGTGGTGGCGTGGGGGCGGACCAGTTGCGGATCAGTCTGCTCGGGGAGTTCACGGCGTCGTACGGCGGTGCCGTGCTGGAACTGGGTGGGCGGCGGCAGCGCGCCGTACTCGCTGTGCTGGTGCTTGCACGCGGCGAAGTCGTTCCGGCTGAGCGGCTCGCTGACGCGGTGTGGGGAGAGCATGCGCCTGGCAACACCGCCGGCGCTCTGCAGTCCTATGTCTCGCACTTGCGCCGCAGCTTGCAGCCCGGAGCACCGGCTCGCGCGCGGTCCGCGGTCGTCGTCCGCGAGGGTCCTGGATATGCCGTACGACTGCCTCCTGACGCGGTCGATGCCTGGCGGTTCGAGACGCTGCTGCAGAAGACCACGACCAGCCCGGCGGAAACTGAGGCCGTGCTGCGAGAGGCGCTCGCGCTGTGGCGCGGTCCGGCGCTGGTCGAGTACGCCGACGAGCCCTGGGCCGGGGCCGAGATCGCCCGGCTGACCGAGCTGCGAGCCGTGGGCCGGGAACGGCTGCTCGCCGCTCGTCTCGATCTCGGGGAGGCGGCACTCGTCGCTGCCGAACTCGAGGGGATGGTCGCCGAGGAGCCGTTGCGGGAGGAGCGGTGGCGGCTGCTCGCGCTCGGGTTGTACCGCGCCCATCGGCAGGCCGACGCGCTGGCCGCGCTGCGGCGTGCCCGCGAGACCCTGGCCGACGAGCTCGGCGTCGACCCCGGTCCGGCGCTGCGCGAACTGGAGGCGCAGGTACTCGCGCAGTCGCCCGAACTGGTTCCCGCGAAGCAACCGCGGGAGGAGAAGGGGCCGACAACGGCCGCGAACCACAACGGTCTCGTCGACCGGGACCGCGAGCTCGCGGCACTCCGTTCGATGCTGGACGGTCTCGCGGGCGGGCAGCCCGGCCTGCTGTTGGTCGAGGGGCCGGCCGGGATCGGTAAGACGCGGCTGCTGGCGGAGGCGCGCAGGCTCGCGGCCGAGCGATCTGTGCGGGTGCTGTCGGCCCGCGGGAGCTCGCTGGAGAGCGCCTTCGCGTTCGGCGTCGTACGCCAACTGTTCGAGGCGGAGGTCGGGCGGAGCGACGAGCTGTTGCGTGGTGCCGCGGCAGGAGCCGGGGCCGTGTTCGACATCGCTGACGGCGGTCGGGCCGAAGGCTTCGCCGTACTGCACGGCTTGTACTGGCTGGCGGTCAACCTCTCGGCCGAGGGACCACTGGTGCTCGCCGTCGACGATGCGCAGTGGTGTGACGGCGCCTCGCTGCGCTTCCTGGCATACCTGGTACGACGGCTCGCCGCCGTACCCGTGCTGGTACTGGCAACCCTGCGCACAGGCGAGCAAAACGAACACGAGGACCTGATTGCGGAGCTGGCGCTCGAACCCGAGGCGCTCGTCGTACGTCCGGCACCGCTGTCCGTGGAGGCGACCGCCGAACTGGTGGAGCGACGGCTCGGCGTACGACCCGCACCCTTGTTCGTGACCGCCTGCGAGCGGACGACCGCCGGCAACCCGTTCCTGCTCTGCCAACTGCTCCAGGCTCTTGCCGCCGACGGCGTCCGGCCGGATGCCTCGCACGCGGACCGGGTCGTGGCCGTCGGATCGCGGGCAGTCTCGAGCCGGGTGCTGCTGCAGCTGCGCAGACTGCCACCCGAGGTCGTGGTCGTCGCCAGAGCCGCCTCCGTACTCGGCGATGGTGCCACCCTGCCGGCGGTTGCGGCATTGGCCGGGATCCCGGAAGACCGGACCGCGGAGGCGCTGGCCGCACTCGCGCGTACCGAGATCGTGAGGGACGAGCAACCAGTGGCGTTCGTGCACCCGCTCGTACGAGACGCGGTGTACCACGCGCTGCCGGCCGCCGAGCGGGGCCTCTGCCACGAGCGGGCCGCGTCGGTCCTCAAGGAGGCACGGACGAGTGACGAACTGATCGCGGCACACGTACTGCTGGCGCCGCCCAGAGGTGACGAGAACGTCGTGACCCTGCTCCGTACGGCGGCACGCGGGGCGGCCGAGCGCGGAGCGTCGGAGAGCGCGGTGACCTACCTCCGCAGGGCACTCACCGAGTCGCCGACCGGCTCGTGGCGAAGCGACGTCGTGCTCGAGCTCGGGATGCGAGAAGCGCCGGTGGACGGAGCGGCCGCCGTCGAGCATCTGGTGCAGGCCTACCGACTGCACGACGACCCGCGCGTCCGCAGCGAGATTGCCATCGCGGCCGCCTCAACCCAGGTGTTCGCGAGTCCGCCAGGAGTCGCGACGGCCTTCGCCCGGGAAGCCGCCGCGGCGCTCCCTGACGGACTGGCCGACCAGCGCCAGGCGCTCATCGCCATCCAGCGCATCAGTGGGTTCATGCACAGCATCGGCGACGGCTGGCAGGCACCCGCCCAGGAGCCCGAAGGGCAGGGGCCAGGATCGCGGATGCTGGCCGCCACGGTCGCATTGGAAGCGGTTCTGGCCGGCAGCGACCGGGAGCGGGCCATCGCGATGGCCCGTTTCGCGCTCGACGGCGACCACCTGATCGCCGTCGACGACGGGCTGTTCTGGGTCAATGCCGCCGCGGTCCGGATCCTGTCCGACGACGACATCGGCGACTTCTGGAGCCGGGCTCGCGCCGCCAGCCACGCGCGGGGATCGCTGTTCGCGACCTTGTCCACCAGCCTCTGGGAGGGGTTCTGGCAGTGGCGGCGCGGTGAGCTCGAAGCGGCCCTGGCGTCCTTGGCGGCCGCCCTCGACCAGGATCGCCTCTGGGGAGGTACGCGGGTGGGCGAGCCTTTCGCCCGCGCCTTCCAGATCGGCTGTGAGCTCGATCGGGGCGACCTCGCCGCGGCCCGCCGGGCGGCCGACGCCTTCGCCGATGGTGCGGCGTTCGGCGAGGGAGGTCGCGTCTACCAGCAGGCCGTGGCGCGGCTGCTCGTCGCCGAGGGTCGCTGCGACGAGGCGCTTGTCGTGCTCGGCAGTCCGCAGCCGACCGAGAACGGGATCGCCATCGTCAATCCGGCCTGGAACCCGTGGCGGTCGATCAAGGCCGCAGCGTTGTACGGGCTCGGCCGTACGTCGGAGGCCATCGAGACAGCCGAGGAGGAGTTGGTTCTGCTCCGGGTCTGGGGCGCGCCGAGCTTCCTCGGCAGGACACTGTGCATGCTGGGCGAGTTCCGGGGCCGCGCCGGCCTCGACGACCTCGTGGAGGCGGTGGACCTGCTTTCGTCGACGCCCGCGGCGGTCGACCTCGCCCGCGCGCAGTGCGCGCTCGGCAGCCACCCGGACGTGGCGGACGATGATGCGATCACGCTGCTGGAAGCAGCAAGCCGGTTGGCGGAAGAGCGAAGCGCCGGTCAAGTTCGCGAGCGCGCGCTCGCTGAGCTCGCACGGCGCGGCCGCCGGATCGACCCAGGCTTCAGTGGCTCAGGAATTTCTCAAGTCAGGGCAGGGACGATGACGTACGACCAGAGCGGGAGGCTCCAGTGACGGTGCAGCAGGGTCTCCAGGCCGCGAGCCTCCGAGGGCTCTGCGGCGGCGCCGTGCAGCTTCCCGGCGACCCGGCGTACGACATGGCGCGCGCACCGTGGAATCTGGTGGTCTCCGACTATCCCGCGGCCGTTGCCTATCCCGCGATCCCCGAGGAGGTCGCCGAGGTCGTCCGCGCCGCCGAAGCCGCCGGCCTCTCGGTTGCGCCGCAGGGCACCGGCCACGGCGCTCCGGCGCTAGGCGGCAGGCTGGCCGACGCGGTACTGCTGCGCACGTCCGCGATGACTGAGTTGAGCATCGACCCCGCGACCCGGATCGCCCGCGTCGGCGCCGGCGTGTTGTGGGGTGATGTGGCGGAGGCGGCCGGGAGGTACGGGCTGGCAACGCTCCATCCGTCCTCCCCCGACGTCGGCGTGGTCGGCTATTCGCTCGGTGGCGGGATCGGTTGGTACGCCCGGCGACTCGGTCTGCAATGCAACTCGGTCACCGCAGTCGAGATCGTCCTTGCCGACGGCACCTTCGTACGGGCTGCTGCCGGCAGTGACTCCGAGCTGTTCTGGGCCCTCCGTGGTGGCGGTACGCCGCTCGGGGTCGTCTGTGCGCTCGAGTTCGAACTCCAGCCGATCCAGACTGCCGTCGCCGGGTTCCTCGCGTGGGACGGGACGGCCGTCGACCAGGTGCTGCCCGGGTGGGTCGAGTGGTGCGCGGACGCACCCGAGGACGTGACGTCGTCGTTCCGCTTGGTCGACGTACCCGATCGTGGGTCTATGCCGGCCGAGGTCCGTGGCCGCCGCATGGCCATCATCGACGGCGCCGTACTGGGCGACGACGCTTTCGCTGACGCCGTACTGGCGCCGTTGCGCGCACTCGCTCCGGAGATGGACACCACCGGCCGGGTCCCGGCCGCCGACCTGGTCAGGCTGCACCTCGAGCCGGAAGAGCCGACCCCCGCGTACGCGAGCAGCGCGCTGGTGGCCGAGCTTCCCGACGCGGCGATCGCCGCCGTCATCGAGGCTGCCGGGCCGCGCTCCGGCACGAGCCTCACGATCGTCGAGTTGCGCCAGCTCGGCGGCGCGCTGTCCCGGCCGGACCCGGACGGCGGCATCCTGTCGCACCTCGATGGCGCCTTCCTCGCACTAGGTGTCGGGCTGGGGCTCGAACCTGAGGAATGGCCGCGGCAGCGCGACGACGCAGCGCGGTTCCTGGCGGCGGTCGGGCCGTGGTCGACCGGAGGCAGCTATCTCCCGATGCTCGACGACAGCAGCGATACGCGTAAAGCATTCCCGCCGGACGTCCACACCCGGCTGACCGCGATCCGTCGCAGGGTGGATCCGGGCGGGCTGTTCATGGCACCGCATCAGACTTGAGCCGGTCTCTCAAGTCGGTCACAAGCAATCGTCAAGCGCTCCGGGACACCGTCGATCTGTCATCACAGCAACGACAGACCGAACAGGAGAAAGTTCGATGACGATCGCTCTTGACCGCGCCACCACGCGGCAGCACGCCTCCCTCGAGGAGCTTCGCAGTCGCCTGACCGGCGAGGTCCACACGCCCGACGACGAGCAGTACGCCGGGCTGTCCACGCCGTGGCTCCTCGCCGTACCCATGCAGCCGACCGCGGTTGTCGCCGTACGCACGGCCGAGGACGTGGTCGCCACCGTCCGCTTCGCCCGCGAGCACGGCTACACCGTTGGCGTCCAGGCCACCGGCCACGGGGCCAACAGCTCGTACGCCGGACATCTTCTCGTGGTGACCAAGGGCCTGGACGAGGTCACGGTTCACCCCGAGGGTTGGGCTCGGGTCGGAGCCGGCGTCAAGTGGCTCCCGGTGATCCGAGCGGCCGCGCGGTACGGGCTGGCCCCGCTCAACGGGTCCACCAGCGACGTCGGCGTGGTCGGGTACACCACCGGTGGTGGCGTCGGCCCGATGGCCCGCACTTACGGTCTCGCCGCGGACAAGGTGCGCGCGTTCGAGGTCGTCACGGGTGACGGCGAGTTCCGTCGCGTCACCCCGACCGAGCACCCCGATCTGTTCTTCGCGCTGCGGGGCGGTAAGGGCGCGACCGGGATCGTGACGGCGGTGGAGTTCGACCTGGTTCACCTACCGACCTTCTACGGCGGCGCGGTGTACTTCGACGGTGCCGACGCGGAGCGCGTCATCGACCGATGGCGTCAGTGGTCGGCGTCGCTTCCCGAGCAGGCGACGACGTCGTTCGTGCTCTTCCAGCTCCCCGACGCCCCCGGCATTCCGCCCGCCCTGGCGGGCCGGATGACTCTTGGCGTCCGGTTCGTCTGGACTGGGGCCGCGGACGAGGGCCGCGAGCTGCTGGACCAGATCCGCGCCGTCGCTCCGGTGATCCTCGACGACGCTGACGAGAAGCCCTACCTGGCCGTCGACTCGGTGCACGCCGATCCGGTCGACCCGATGCCCGTCGTCGACCCGGCCATGCTGCTCACCGAGTTCACCGATGAGACCGCGAAGCGGCTGCTCGACGTGGCCGGTTACGGGTCGGGGTCACCACAGCTGATGGTCGAGATCCGCCAACTGGGCGGCGCCTACGCCCGGTCGCCCGAACACCCGGACGCCTTCTCCCACCGCGCCGCGGGCTTCAGCGTTCTCGCCGTCGGCATCGCGGAGGACCCCCGCGTCCTACCGCACTGGGACCACCTCTCCGCGGAGCTGTCCGAGTGGGACACCGGCGGCGTCTGGCCGAACTTCGGACCTCCCCACGACGCCCAGACGGCACACCGCGCGTACGACGAGCAGACGCTTCGCCGCATCGTCGAGGTGAGCCAAAAGTACGACCCGGACGGTGTCCTGCAGATCGGCGAGTACGCCCGCGCTGTCGCCGGCTGACATTCGCAAAGCACAAAGCCCGCGCGGCGGAGCCCACCCTCCGCCGCGCGCGCACGCCCGGTCGGGCAGTTTTCCACAGGCTGCGAAGTCGCCCGTTTTCGGCGTGTGAAAGCCCATATGTTCTTGGGCAAGGAGGTGCTCGATGAGTGCTGGCAAGGATCGACAGCGTGGCCGGAATGGCTGTGACGGCGGCCGACGGCGCAAGGACGAGGATGGGAATCGGCAGCACCCGGCCCTGGTGCCGCTGACGGTGACCCAGGCGAACCGGCTGGTGCGTCTGGCCGAGAACGCGGTCGCGGAACGCGGGTTACCAATGCGGTACGACGGAGAAGCGGCGCTGGTGCCGATCGAAGCCGACGGTGATCCTGCGAAGGACGGGATGTTCGCGGGTCTGGCGAATCTCGCCCGCACCGTCGCCGGGTTGCCACGACAGCAGTGGCGCTCCGCGGTGGCGGCGCACTTCGATCAGATGGTCCCCGAGGGCGGACCACCGACGATTCCGGACGACCTGGAGGGCGAGCTCTACCTTCGTCTGGTGCGTGCGTCCACAATCGAGCCCAGCTGGGTCGAGCGTGTGCCTGAGTTCGTGCCAGGTGTGCTCACCGCACCCGCGAGCTACGCCGGGCGCGCCGTCGCGATGCATTTCGACATCGACAGCCTCGGGGTGCCCTGGGAGGAAGCCGCCCGAATCGGCCTGGCGAACCTACGCCGTCTCAAGGACGAGGTCGAGCACGTGGTACTTCAGGGTGCCGAGATCGCCATGATCACCGGCGGGATGTTCACCGCCTCCCGGGCACTCGTCCTCGACACCGTGCTGCGCGAATCGCTCCGGGTTGAGAATCCCCGATTCGGTTGCCTTGTAGCCATGCCGGCACGAGACATGCTGCTCGTGCATGTGTTGCGAGATCAGACCGTGGTCAATGCCGTCGACGTGCTCGTCAGACTCACGACCTGCTTCTTCGCCGACTCGCCAGGCCCCGTCAGCCCACACGTCTACTACGTGACGGGCAACGAGTGGCAGCAGGTGACCGACTACTCGACCGGCGCCGTCCACCTCCAGACCGCCGGCCGCCTCTCGGAAGCCCTGCAGCGCCTCGACACCGACGCGAACGCTCGCTGGCGTCCCACATGATCGGCCCGACCTCCAGACCAAGCCACTCGTGGCCATCGAACGACAGGTCCAGCCCAGCCGGCAACCCGGCACAACCCCGTACGGCGTTGGCGTTGCTACCAGCCTCCGACGGTTGCCATTGATCTAGCCGCGGTTCGTTGTGCCGTAGCGCGGGCCGTCGTACAGGAGCGTGGCGATCCGCACCGCATCAGCCGGGCTCCCGAGCGTACGCCAGCCCGGCCGGACACCCCTTCTGTCTCCGCTCGGCCTGACTTCCGGGTCGACGCGTCGGCGATATGTTGCCGATGGCAACAGTTTCCCGAGAAGCCGAGTACGAGCAGGTGCCGCGGTCAGCCCCCGTTGAGGTGCTCGTCGGGACGGATCGCACAGCGACGCTCCATATCCGAACTGTCACGATTCGGTGACAGAGGCATCATCCCATGGCGTCCACAGTGCGAGATACATAAGGTTCCGGGAACCCGGACGGCCGGGTGGACTGCTGGGGCTGCTATCACCACAAGGACGGGTGACAGGCAATGACGCTGGGGGTATCCGAGGCGCAGTCTCCGGAAGATGGCCTGCCGGCTGACTATCTGGCCGAGACAATCGAGGCCAAGCAGATCGAGGGCCGGTCGCTCGGCCAGATCGCCTGGGCACGGCTGCGCAAGGACAAGGTCGCGATCGCGAGCGCGATCGTGATCCTGCTGATCATCGCGGTGGCGCTCCTCGCGCCCCTGATCGTCAAGCTGAACGGATTCCCGCCGGACCAGTTCAACAAGCTCGACGCGAACGGGAACCCGCTGCTGAACACGCGGGACGGCGGCATCCCGATCGGCGGGTTGTGGGGCAGCGGCACCAGCTCCGAGCACTGGCTCGGCGTGGAGCCGCAGAACGGCCGGGACGTCTTCTCCCGGCTGGTTTACGGTACCCGCGTCTCGCTGCTGGTCGCGCTCGGCGGCACGATCATCGCGGTGGTGCTCGGCACCGTGATCGGGATGGTGTCCGGGTACGTCGGCGGCTGGGTCGACACGCTACTCAGCCGGCTGATGGACATCATGCTGAGCTTTCCCTCCCTGCTGTTCGTGATGGCTCTGACGCCGGTGATCGCCTCGCGAGGCCAGGACCTGTTCGGCATACCGGACGACAACAAGCTGCGGATGGGCGTGCTGATGTTCGTGCTCGGCTTCTTCGGCTGGGCCTATCTGGCCCGGATCGTCCGGGGCCAGACTCTGTCGCTGCGCGAGCGGGAGTTCATCGAGGCGGCTCGATCGCTCGGCGCGGGGCCGGTCTACGTGATCTTCCGGCAGCTCCTGCCCAACCTGCTGCCGACTCTGCTCGTCTACACGACGCTGCTGATCCCGAGTTACATCACCGCGGAGGCCGCACTGTCGTTCCTGGGCGTCGGAATCAAGGAACCCACCTCGTCGTGGGGCCGGATGATCGCCGACGCGTCGAACTGGATCGAGAGCAATCCGCTGTACCTGTTCTTCCCGGGGATGGCGCTGTTCATCACTGTGCTGGCCTTCAATCTGCTCGGCGACTCGGTCCGCGACGCTCTCGACCCGCGCGCCGGAAGGGGCTGACCGATGGGCCGCTTCCTGATCCGCCGGCTACTCCAGGCGGTGCTCGTCCTCGTGGTGATCAGCGCGATCACGTTCTTCCTGTTCTGGGCCACCCCGGCGAACCCCGCGTTGCTGATCTGCGGAAAGAACTGCAACACCGAGACCGTCCAGCAGGTCAACGCGACGTACGGATTCGACGATCCCCTGATCGTGCAGTACGGCCACTACATGCAGGGCCTGATCAGCCCGGCCGGCCGGACGATCGGTTCGGAGGGCAACGAGCGCAACTGCCCGTGGCCATGCTTCGGGGAGTCGTACCAGAACGGCATCCCGGTCTGGGACTCGATCACCGACGCGTTCCCGGCAACCTTGTGGCTGGCTACCGGGGCCGCGATCCTCTGGCTGGTCGCCGGCGTACTGCTCGGCCTGGTCGCGGCGCTCCGCAAGGGCAAGTTCATCGACAAGTTCAGCGTCGGGCTCGCGTTGTTCGGCGTCTCCTTCCCGACGATCGTGTTCGGATACGTGCTGTTGTACCTCTTCATCGTCAAACTGAACTGGATCCCGTTCCCCGACACGGCGAACTCCGCCTTGTTCACCGTCGGCCCGGTGAAATGGCTGCAGTTCTACATCCTGCCGTGGATCACCCTGGCGCTGGTCTTCGCGGCGCTGTACACCCGGCTCACCAGGGCGAACATGATCGACACGATGAACGAGGACTACATCCGCACCGCTCGGGCCAAGGGACTCGACGAGCGGACAGTGGTGTTCAAGCACGGGCTGCGGTCCGCGCTGACGCCGATCGTCACCATCTTCGGCCTGGACGTCGGCGGCCTGCTGGGCGGCGCGGTGATCACCGAGCAGATCTTCAGCATCACCGGCCTGGGCAAGTTCTCGATCGACTCGGTGCTCAGCAACGACCTGCCCGCGATCATGGGCGTCGTGCTGTTCGCCGCCATCTTCGTGGTCGTGACGAACATCATCGTCGACATCCTGTACGCCGTCATCGACCCGCGCGTGCGGCTGTCCTGATCAGGTGAGGTGACATGGTGACCGAATCCGAGACAGCAACCGCACAAAGGACTCCAGGCGCCGGCCGGTCGTTCCTGGAGGTCAAGGACCTGCAGGTGCACTTCCCGACCGACGACGGCCTGGTCAAGGCGGTCAACGGCCTGAGCCTCAGTCTCGAGCGAGGCCAGACGCTCGGCATCGTCGGCGAGTCCGGTTCCGGCAAGAGTGTGTCCAGCCTGGCCATCATGGGCCTGCACAAGGGCAGCCGGGCGCAGGTGACCGGCGAGATCTGGCTGGACGGCGCCGAGCTGGTCGCGATGTCGGTGGCCGAGATCCGGCGGCTGCGCGGCCGGAAGGTCGCGATGATCTTCCAGGACCCGCTGTCGGCGATGCACCCGTTCTACCGGATCGGCGACCAGCTGACCGAGGCCTACCTGGTGCACAACGACGCCCCGAAGTCGGTGGCCCGCAAGCGTGCGGTGGAACTGCTCGACCGGGTCGGCATTCCGTCGCCTGACAAACGGTTCTACGACTACTCGCACCAGTTCTCCGGCGGAATGCGGCAGCGCGCGATGATCGCGATGGCGTTGATGTGCGATCCATCGCTGCTGATCGCCGACGAGCCGACCACAGCCCTCGACGTCACCGTCCAGGCCCAGATCCTCGACCTGATGAAGGATCTGCAGAAGGAGTTCAACTCCGCGATCATCCTGATCACTCACGACCTGGGCGTGGTCGCCCAGATGACCGAGAACGTGCTGGTGATGTACGGCGGACGGGTCGTTGAGGCGGGCAACGTCCGGGACATCTTCTACCGGCCCGAGATGCCCTACACCTGGGGCCTGCTCGGCTCGATCCCGCGCGTCAACCGCACCGGTTCGGCGCGGCTCAAGTCGATCCGCGGTACTCCGCCGTCGCTGATCAACCTGCCCAAGGGATGCCCGTTCCAGCCCCGCTGCGACCACCAGAAGCACGTCGAGGGACTGTCGTGTACCGCCGAGTTGCCGGAGCTGCTGCAGATCGGCGAAGCGGGGCACATGGTCCGTTGCCACATCGAGTCCGGACAGCGCAAGCGGCTGTTCGCCGACCAGGTCAAGCCGAACTTGTGAGGGCCCGAGGAGCGCCTGTGAGTACGACATCCGCAGAGCAGACGAGCCTCACCAATTCCTCGCGAGGAGAACTGCTACTCGAGGCGAGTGGGCTGCAACGCTATTTCCCGGTCACCCGCGGCATCATCTTCCAGCAGCAGACCGGGGCGGTGAAGGCGGTCGACGGGATCGATCTGGCCATCCACGCAGGGGAAACGCTCGGAGTGGTCGGCGAGTCCGGTTGCGGGAAGACCACCACGGGGCGGCTCGTGACCAGGCTGGACGAACCGACGGGCGGCACACTCACGTTCCTGGGCGAGGACATCACGCATCTGAGCCGGGCCCGGATGCGCCCGCACCGGCGGGACATCCAGATGATCTTCCAGGACCCGTTCTCGTCGCTGAACCCGCGGCAGACCGTCGGGGCGATCATCGCGGCGCCGTTCGACATCCAGAGGGTGAAAGCCGAAGGCGGCACGAAGAAGGCCGTACAGACGCTGATGGAGCGGGTCGGGCTGAACCCCGAGCACTACAACCGCTACCCGCACGAGTTCTCCGGTGGTCAGCGGCAGCGCATCGGCGTGGCGCGAGCCCTTGCGCTGCGGCCGCGGCTGATCGTCTGCGACGAGCCGGTCTCGGCGCTGGACGTCTCTATCCAGGCCCAGATCGTCAATCTGCTCGAGGATCTGCAGGAGGAGTTCGGCCTGGCTTACCTGTTCATCGCGCACGACCTGTCGGTGATCCGGCACATCTCCGACCGGGTCGCGGTGATGTACCTCGGCAAGGTGGTCGAGACGGCCGGCCGAGACGAGCTCTACAACCACGCCCGGCACCCGTACACCCATGCGTTGCTGTCGGCGGTCCCGGAGGCGGACCCGGACGCAACCGTGCAGCGGGACCGGATCCGGCTGACCGGGGATGTGCCGAGTCCGCTGAACCCACCATCTGGCTGCCGGTTCCGTACCCGGTGCTGGAAGGCGCAGGACATCTGCGCCGATCAGGAGCCGCCACTGCTGCAGATCGGCGCCCCTGACCACCTTGCGGCATGCCACTTCCCGGAGGAACGGGATGTGATCTGACAACTGAAGACAGCATGCTTCATGCCGCCGCGACCCGGCGGCGCATGTCACCACAGAAAGGAACACTGGCCATGGATCACGTCAAACGAACCGGGATGGCGATCGCCGCAGGGTTCGGTCTGGCCGTGTCGGCGGTTGCCTGCGGGGGCGACGACGAAGGTACGCCGAGCGCGCAGAACACGGCCGGTGCGAAGGGAGGCACCGTCACCGTCTACCACGTCAGCGATGTGGAGCATCTCGACCCGGCGCGCAACTTCGTTACCGACTCCGGCATGATCGGCAAACTGATCACCCGGACCCTCACGGACTACCGGTACGACGCCAAGGCGAAGAAGCTCGTGCTGGAGAAGGACCTCGCCGACAGCTACGAGTCCAGCCCGGACTTCAAAACCTGGACCTTCAAGCTGAAGGACGGCATCAAGTACGAGGACGGCACGCCGATCGTCGCCGCCGACATCAAGTACAACGCCGAGCGTTCGTTCGCCGCCGATATGGCCGAGGGTGCGCCGTACGCGCATGAATACCTCGACTGCCCGGGCTACAAAGGCCCGTACGTGTCGAACAACAACGCCGGCAAGGGTTGCACCGCGATCGAGGTGCCGGACGAGAAGACGATCGTCTTCAAGCTCAACCGGCCGGTCGCCTCGTTCGACGGTACCGCGAGCATGAAGGTCTTCTCGCCGGTCCCGAAGGCCAAGGACACCAGGACCAAGTACGACAACCACCCGGTGGCCTCTGGTCCGTACAAGATCGAGTCCTACACGCGGAAGAAGCAGCTGGTGCTGGTCCGCAACGACCAGTGGGTCCAGGCGACGGACCCGTTGCGCGACGCCCGGCCGGACAAGTTCATCTTCAAGTTCGGTGACGCCGAGGCGACTGTCGACCAGCGGCTGATCGCGAACGGCACCGCGGACCAGAGCTCGCTCAGCTTCGCGGGTGTGCAGCCGGAGAACATCGCCAAGACCAACCAGGCGAATGTCAAGGATCGCGTGGTCCAGGGCACCGACATCTGCCGCCGCTACATCGCGTTCAACCAGCAGAAGCCGTTGCTGAAGAACCAGAAGCTGCGCGAGGCGCTGTACTACGGCCTGGACCGGACGAGCTACCGCGACGGCCGTGGTGGCGAGCGGCTCGCCGCCGTGGTCGACTCGATCATTCCGCAGGACATGGAGGGCTACAAGCCGGAGGAGAACTTCAAGGCTCCGGCCGAAGGCGACCAGGCGAAGGCCAAGCAGTTGCTCACCGAGGCCGGCTACAAGGGCGAGAAGCTCGTCCTGTCCACGGCAGACTCCGGTCTGGCGGTCAAGGCGGCCGAGGCCGCCCAGGCGTCCTGGAAGGCGATCGGGGTCAACGTCGAGATCCAGAAGATCCCGGGTGACAACTACTACTCGACGCAGCAGCAGGACTCCGCCGCGGCCGACCTGATCACCGCCGGGTGGTGCTACGACTGGGCGAGCCTGACGACGATCGTGCCGTCCGTGTTCGGACCGGACTCCACCGCTCCGAACAAGTCGGCGCAGAACAACTACGGGCGTAGCCAAGCCGGTTGGGACAAGATGGCCGAACTGACGAAGGAGACCGACAAGCAGAAACTGGAGACCGGCTTGTCCGACCTGTACACCGAGATCATGAAGTCGGCCCCGCTGGTGCCGACGGTCCAGGACCTCAACGTGTACGTCGTGGGCTCCAACCTCGACAACGTCGTGACCGACCCGAACACCGGCGGCTTCCCCGACCTGACCCAGATCGGAGTGAAGAAGGCCGGCTGACGACCGCACAACCGGGAGGGCGGCGGCCGGTGCCGTCGCTCTCCCGTCAGCGGCAGGTCGGGCAACGGACGTGAAGGGAGGCGCTGTGCTGGCTGGTGCAGCACCCGGTCGTCGCGGCTACGACTCGTCCGGGCGCAGGGACCAGGCCCGGATCAGGCGCGCCGCGGCACTTGATGCGTGTCTGACGTTGTTCCTGGAACGCGGCTTCGCGGCAACCACCATGCATGCTGTGGCAGAGCGAGCGGGCGTGTCAGCGGAAATGCTGTACAAGTCGATCGGCCCCAAGGCCGCACTCGCGAAGGCAGTGTGGGACGTCACGCTGGCGGGCGACGACGAGCCGCTGGCGATCGCCGACCGTCCCGTGCTGCGCGACATCTTCGCCACCCCGGGAGCTGAGGCGAAACTGGCTGCCTACGCGAGCTTCGTGTGCGCGGTGAACGAGCGGCTCGCACCCTTGGCGGCGGTCCTGCTGGCAGGCGGATCGGACGCTGCGCAGGTTGTCGCCGAGACCGATGCGGAACGTCTGACCGGGCTGCGTTCCTTCGTGGCTCATTTCGCCACCGAGGGACTGCTGGCCGCGGATGCCAACCCGACGACAGTGGCCGATGCGTGGTGGGCGTTGACCGGTCCGGATCTGTTCGCTCGTCTCACCAGGGACCGCGGATGGCCCGCCCAGCAATACCAGAACTGGCTCGCGACGATGCTGGAAATATCCGCGACGACAAGCTGACACGCAGCTTGTCCTGACACGCCGTGGTTTCTTGCACGTGTGGTGAGTGGGGCGGAGGATCGCCGGTACGGTCGACTTTCTGGACCGCGCGACACCGCCCAGCGCCGGCAAGGAGTGACGTGAGATTCTCGTTCTTGTCTAGACCCCGTGCTGTCCCCGCTCTGACCATCGGTGCGCTTGTGGCCGCAGCTCTGGTCCCACTGACAGTGGGACAGGCTGCCGCCGGCACACCAACGACCGCCACCGAAGACTCCGAGAGCGTCAACCTCGCTCTCCTGCCAGGTGCGGTCGCCTCCGCCAAGTCCCAACGCATGACCGCGCCCGCGGCGACGTACGCGCCCGCGAACGCGACCGACGTGTTCGTGCACAACGGATGGACCTCGAACTACGCGTCGGTCGGCAACGGCTACGACCCGACCCAGGACTGGTTCCAGGTCAAGCTGGCCACGCCTGCCCCGGTGTACGAGGTGTTCACGCGGTGGACGTCACCGTCGAAGCCGACTGAGTACGACGTCCAGGTGTCCACGGAACCCGACTGCCAGACCTGGTCGACCGTCACCCATGTGGTGAATCCGGCCGACAAGGACTCCCAGGTGATCGATCAACAGAACCCGGTCTCGTGCGTCCGGATGCAGGCCCTGTCGACCACGTCCACGACCGGGTACACGATCAACGAGTTCGAGATCTGGTCCGGCCCCAAGCCGCCGCCGGTCGTCGGGCAGATCATTCCCGTGCCGGTGAAGCAGACACCCGGCACGGGTCAGCCGTGGGAGCTCACGGACAAGTCCCGGATCGTCGTCTCCAGCAGCGCCCTCGCCGCCACGGCTGAGGTGCTCGCCGGTTACCTTCGGCCGGCCACCGGGTTCGTCCTTCCCGTGGTGACAGGTTCCGCGACGGCCTCTGACATCGCGCTAAGCATCGCACCTGTGCCCGGCATCCCAGCGGACAAGGCCGCCGAGGGCTACTCCCTCACGATCTCGAGTGCGGGCGCGAAGATCGTCGCCCCGCAAGTCCATGGCCTGTTCAACGGCTTCGTGAGCCTGCGGAAGCTGTTGCCAGCGGCAATCAACTCCCCCACCACCGGTGCGGGACCGTGGACAGCACAACCCATCACGGTCCTGGACTACCCGCGCTACGCGCATCGAGGTCTTCAGCTCGACCCCGCCCGCAACTTCATGACCGTGGCCGAGATCCGGTCCATTATCGACCAGTTGGCAGCGTTGAAGGGCGACCGCCTGCACCTGCATCTGAGCGACTCCCAGTCCTGGCGCCTGGAGATCAAGGGCTACCCGGCTCTGGATGGCACCGGCTGCAATGGATCGGGCTGCATCGCGGGCTTCTACACGCAAGAGGACTTCAAGGGCCTGGTCAAGTACGCGGCCGACCGGTTCATCGAGATCGTCCCGGAGCTGGAGGGCCCGGCCCACGCCACGGCGGCGGTCAGGTCCCTGGGCGGCGTCGCGGTCATGGGTTGCCAGGGCCAGACCCAGACCGACCGGTTCTGCACCAACCCGAACGACCCGGCCAGTGAGCGGGCGCTCGCCTTCTGGCGAGACGCGATCGCGCAGCTCGCCGCGATCTCTCCCGGACCGATCATCCACATCGGCGGCGACGAGGCCATCGGGATGCCCCACGAGGACTACAAGTGGTGGATCGGGCAGATGGAGACCATCGTCGACGGCACCGGCAAGCGCATGATGGGCTGGAACCCCGCACTCGAGGGCTACGCGCCGGGCTCGACCTCCATCAACCACTACTGGTCCGACTACACCGGCGGCGGTCCCCCGCTCATCAAGCCCGAGTGGTTCAACCAGGGCCGCGACGTCATCACCACCCCGGAATGGAATGCCTATCTCGACTTCGGGTACGACGGGTCTCCCGGCCGCACGCCGCGGACCGAACTCGACAAGGCCTACTCGTGGGACCCGGAATGGGTCTACGAGAAGTACCGGTCCGTCTGGGCGCAACCGGCGTACGGCGGCCCGAAGGCGGAGGACATCATCGGCATCGAGGCGCCGATCTGGGGCGAGCAGATGCGAGGGCTGGCCACGAACGAGTACATGGTCTTCCCACGGCTGGCCGGAATCCTGGAGAAGGCCTGGTCTCCCAAGGTGCTCACGCAGGACTACGACGCGTATCGCCAACGGCTCAGCGTCGCCGGACCTCGGTGGGCCTTCGCCAACGTGAACTTCGGCTCCATCGCGCAGGTCACCTGGAGCCCGGAGGCGATGGGCACGGTCACCCGCTTCGGCGTGGACAGGACCGTGAACAACGCACCTCTGGGACGTCTGGCCGCCGGCTCGCTTCCGCCGGGTGAGTTCACCGCGACGATCGATTGGGGCGACGGATCCCCGGCCGAGGCCGCCGGTATCGCAGCGCGCGATTACGCGGCGAGCCAACGTCAGGGCAGAAGCCTGATGACCGTCAGCGGGAGCCACACCTACCCGGCGGACGGGGCGTATCACGGGACCGTCACCTACAGCCGTCAGGGCCAGACCTGGGTCGTGCCGTTCGTCGCGACTGGCGTCCCGTCCTGTACGACGATGCTCACCGGGACGCACCAAGGCCCGTTGACTGTGTCCTCGGGCGTCGCGTGCTTCGACGGCGCGACTGTCTCGGGACCGGTGACCGTGGCCGCGGGTGCCGGACTCTATGCATCCGGGTCTGAAATCCGCGGCCCGGTGACGGCGTCCGGGGCAGGGAACGTTCTGCTGTGCGGTACGACCGTGTCCGGGCCGGTGACCGTGACCGGTGGAACCCGGGTCTGGCTCGGCAACCGGAACGGCGAGTGCGCGCCAATGACGGTCACAGGTCCGGTGAAGGTCAGCGGTTCGGTAGGTCAGGTGACCGTCGACGGTGCGACCGTGGCGGGCCCGCTCGTCCTGCAGAACAACACCGGCTCGACGATTGTCTCCGGCAACCACATCAGCGGGCCGCTGTCCTGCACAGGCAACTCCCCCGCGCCGACCAACGCCGGCGAACCCAACTCCGCGTCCGGCCCGAAGTCGGGCCAGTGCACCGGCCTCTGACAGCCGGTCAGTGAACACGGCGGCCCTGCGCACTCGCGACCTGCGCAGGGCCGCCATCGGCTTGCCGCTGTAGAGCAAGGGCGGCCCTGTAGAGCAAGGGCTCGGTGGTCAGGAGACGCCGCCGCCGAGTTTGTCGCGGATTTGGTTCCAGCGCTTGTTGTAGATCGGGCCGAAGCGTCTCTGGGCTCGTTCGAGCTTTCGGTCGGTGTAGCGGTGGAGGGCCCAGACGGAGGTGGGCTTGGCCAGTCTGACGGCTCCGACGAAGGCGACGACCGGCACAACGATGCCGATCAGGCCGGTGGGGAGCTTGCCTTTGAGGAAGCAGACGACCGCCATCAGGAGGTGGAACGCGATCGTGCCGAAGTAGGTCCACCTCGAGAGGGCACTTCCGGCGCGTTCGGGCTCGGCTCCGATCGGGCTGGTCTGCATCAGGAGCACGACACCGAGCGCTCCGCCCAGCACGATCGCGTCGATGGACTTGCGTCCCTCCGGCCCCCAGTAGACGTCGTCCAGATGCAGCCACAGCGCGAACTCGTCCAGCGTCAGGGCCGCCCCGGCCCCGAAGATCACCGCGAGCACCTCTGCCCACGGCGTACCCGGGGTGTAGCGGAAGTACAGGAGGCCGGCGAGCATCACCATCAGAATGCCCCAGACCTGATGGTGGATGTGGATGCCACCGATGTACATGTCGGACACACCGCCTTGATCCTGGGCGGAAGCCTGCTTGGCACGGATGCGTCGGGTGACCGCCCGTGTGACGGTGAAAGTGACGAAGAAGGCCAGGAGCATCCAGGCTGCCTGCGCCCGACCGGTGTCGACGAGATCCCGATACCAACCCATGCAGATCACCCGTCAGACATCGAGCGAATCGGTTGAGATGAGTACGACGCCCAGCACCGCGGCGATCATCAGCGTCGCGCAGGCCACGACCTCGGCCCGGTTGAAGACCCGCAGGCCCTGTTCGCGACGGGCCACGAGATACAACAAGGTCCCCGGTGCGTACACGATGGCGGACAGCAGGAGGTACTTCGGGCCGGCGGCGTACAGCATGTAGATCGAGAAGATGACCGCGACGGCCGCGATCACCCGCTGTCTGCGCCGCTCGCGTTCGTCGACCGGCGCGTAGGTCTGCCTGGTGATCGTCAGCTTGAGCGCGTACGCCGCCGCCAGCAGATAGGGGATCAACGTCAGCGCAGTGTCGAGCTTGAGCATGAAGTCCAGCGCGTCGTCGACGAACAGGACCAGGATCAGGACCAACTGGACAGCGGCGGTGGTGCTGAGCAGGGCGGCGATCGGGGTCGCATGCGCGTTGTCACGGGTCAGGAACCTCGGCATCACGTCGCCGCGCGCCGGCATGTAGAGAATCTCCGCGTTGATCAGCGTCCACGCCAGATAGGCGCCCTGGACCGAGATGATCACGCCGATGCTGACGAACGTCGCCCCCCACGATCCGACGACGGACTCGAGCACGCTGCCCATCGACGGCTGCTCGGCCTTCGCCAGGTCGGCTTGCGGCAGTACGCCGTACGAGACCAAGGTCACCGATGCGAACACCGCCAGCACGCTCACGAATCCGAGGATCGTCGCCCGCCCGACGTCCTGACGCCGCCGGGCGAAGCGGGAGTACACGCTCGCGCCTTCGATCCCGAGGAACACGAAGGTGGTGACCAGCATCGTCTCGGTGACCTGGTCGAACACCGAGCCGACCGAGCGCTCGTCGCCGCCCCAGAAGTTGTCCGCGAACGTCCGCGCCTCGAAGGCCACCGCCACGATCACGATGAAAGTCAGGATCGGTACCAGCTTGGCGATGGTGACGATGCGGTTGACGACGGCCGCCTGACGCACGCCGCGCGCGATCAGGATGTGGAACAACCACACGAGCGCCGACGCCAGTACGACGGCCAGGAGCGTGTTGCCCTGACCGAGGTGTGGGAAGAAGGTGCCGAGGGTGGTCATCGTGAAGACCATGAAGAAGACGTTGCCCGCCACATTGCTCGCCCAGTAACCGAAAGCCGAGTTGAACCCCGCGTAGTTCCCGAACCCGGCCTTGGCATAGACGTACACACCGCTGTCCAGGTCCGGCCGTCGGATGGCCAGTGACTGGAAGACGAGGCCCAGCATGAGCATGCCGGTGCCGGCGACGATCCACGCGATGACGGCGCCGAGGACGCCGGTGGCCTCGCCGAACTCCTTGGGCAGCGTGAAGACTCCCCCACCGACCATCGAACCGACGACCATGCCGGTCAGGGTGAGAACCGAGACCTTCTGGACGGTGCTTGCCCGGCGCGTGATCACAACGCCTCACTCCCTAGGAGCTGGGCCGGACCAACGGGAACAGGATGGTGTCGCGGATCGAGAGGCCGGTCAGGTTCATGACCAGCCGGTCGATACCCATCCCCATCCCGCCGGTCGGCGGCATGCCGTACTCCAGGGCCTCGAGGAAGTCCTCGTCGACCTGCATGGCTTCCGGATCACCCGCGGCCGCCAGTTGCGACTGGGCGACCAGCCGCGCGCGCTGGTCCACGGGGTCGATCAGCTCGGAGTACGCCGTACCCTGCTCCGCCGCGAAGATCACCAGGTCCCACTTCTCCGCGAGCCGTGGGTCCTTCCGGTGCGGCCGGGTCAGTGGCGCGTTGTCCTTCGGGAAGTCGGTGTAGAAGACCGGCGTCGTCGTGGTGCGCTCGCAAAGTACTTCGTAGATCTCCTCGAGCAGCACGCCCCAGGAAGCGTCGGCGTCGGGCTCCAGCCCGACTTTCGCCGCATGTCCGAGCAGCTTCTCGACCGGTGTGTCCGCGGTGACTTCCTCGCCGAGTGCCTCCGAGACCGCCTCGCAGATGCTCTTGACCGGCCAGGTCCCGGACAGGTCGTACTCGACCGTCTTCCCGTCGGCATCGGTACGGCGTGCGAGTGGCGAGCCGTACACCGCGGTCGCGGCCTCCTGGATGATGTCCTGGGTCAGCAGCCGCATCGTGTTGTAGTCGCCGTACGTCTCGTAGACCTCCAGCGACGTGAACTCCGGATTGTGCTTGAAATCCACGCCCTCGTTCCGGAACTGTCTGCCGACCTCGAACACCTTCTCCATGCCGCCGACCAGCAGTCGCTTCAGGTGCAGCTCGGTCGCGATCCGCAGATACAGATCGAGGTCGTAGGCGTTGATATGGGTCTCGAACGGACGCGCGTTCGCGCCGCCGTGGACCAGTTGCAGCACAGGCGTCTCGACCTCGACGAATCCCCGCGCCTGCAGGGAGTCGCGCACACTCCGTACGACGGTCGCCCGCTTGTACGCCACGTCCCGAGCGGCCGGCCGCACGATCAGGTCGACGTACCGCGCCCGGATCCGCGCCTCCGGATCGACCAGTCCCTTGACCTTGTCCGGCAGCGGGCGGAGCGCCTTGCTCGTCAGCTGCAGCGACTCGGCGCGGACCGAAAGCTCCCCCCGCCGGGTGGTGATCACCTCGCCGGTGACGCCCACCTGGTCGCCCAGGTCGATGTCATGACGCCAGAAGTCGTACTGGTCCTGGCCGACGGCGGCCTGGTCGACCATGAGTTGCAGGTCACCGCTGCCGTCGCGCAGCTTCGCGAAGCCCAGTCGTCCGAGGTCGCGTTTGAGGATGACCCGCCCGGCCACCGCTACTTGGCGACCCGTTGACGTTCCCGGCGGAAGGGTGCCGGCGTCGGCCCTGACCTGAGCCATCGTGTGCGTGCGCGGGTACGTCACCGGGTAGGGATCGATGCCCTGTGCCCGGATCCGGTCCAGCTTCTCCCGGCGTACCCGGACCTGTTCGGGCAGGCCCTCGATCGACAGCGCCTCGGCCAGCGGATCCGGCGGCTCGGGAATCAGAGCAGTAACCGCGGCAGCGTGGGCGGTACCGGCGGTGTCGAGAGCGGTCTCAGGGTTCTTGCGCCGGAGCATCGTGAGGCTGGGACGAGTAAGGAACCCCTCCGCACTGCCCGCGGCCGTCCCTACCCGCGGAAGATCCGAGGTGTACTCGAAGCACATGAACCGGGGCTGCCAGACCGGGAGGTACTTCGCGTTCGAGCGGTACAGCGACTCCAGCTGCCAGTTGCGGCTCGCGATCAGGAGCGCCTGACGCCACAACCGCGCGACCGGTCCGGCTCCGATCTCCGCGCCCCGCTCGAACGCCTCGCGGAACATCGCGAAGTTGAGCGAGACCCGGCCGACGCCGAAGACGGCCGCCTCTTCGGCGAGCGCTGAGACCATCAGCTCCACCAGGCCGTTGTCGGCGGTCGGGTCGCGACGCATCAGGTCGAGCGAGAGCCCGGTTCGGCCCCACGGAACGAAGCTGAGGAATCCGCGCAGGGTGCCCTCCGCGTCGTACGCACGCACCAGGACGCAGTCGCCGTCGAGCGGATCCTCCAGCCGGCCGAGCGCCATCGAGAACCCCCGTTCGTCCCCACCGTCACCCCGCCACGACCCGGCCGCCACGCTGAGGGCCGCGAACTCGTCGGCAGTCAGACTCGCGTGGCGAACGACGTTCGTGGTGTAGCCGCGACGCTGCAGGCGGGACACCGACTGCCGGACGGCCTTCATGCCGGGTCCGTTCAGCGAGAACGTCCGCATATCGACGATTGCCTCGTCGCCGATCTCGTACGCCGTCAGCCCGGCCTCCGCGAATGCGGCCGCACCCTCCTCTCCCGCACCCATCACCGCCAGCGACAGCCCGTTCGACCGGGCATGCTCGCGCCATCGCTCGATGGCCGCCGCCCAGTGGACCGGATCGCCGACCGGGTTTCCGCTGGCGAGGCTGACCGATCCGATCGCGCGGTAGGACACCCCCGACCGGGCATCGGCCGGATCGCCGGAGTCCCAGACGATCGACTTGTCCCGGCGGGTCGCGAAGTACCCGAGGGAGTCGGTGTCGCCGAAATCCCGCAGCAGCGTCCGGATCCTGGCTTCGTCGGCGACGTCCAGGGTCCGGGTCTCCTTCGGCGCCCGGAACAACAGTTGCGCCGACACCAGTACGACGGACGCCCCCGCGAGTCCGATCAGTCCGCGCACCCACAGCGGTGCCGTCACCGCCTGGTCGGGGGCCAGCTCGCCGAGGTCGGTGAGCATCTCGTCCAAGACGTACTGCGCGGCGGTCGCGAAGTCACCGGCGTCCCCGAACCGGCGCACCAGCCAGGCACCGCCGAGCAGGACCGCCGCGCCGCCGACCAGGAACGAGACGATCGCTTGCCACAGGCTGCCCGGCACCCGTCTGGCCGCGAACTGGGGCCGGGCACGCCACGCGATGACGAGAACTCCGGCGATCAGCACGAGGCCGATGAGCTGGACCCACGACCCGCCGTCGAGCAGGGAGGCGATCCTGGCCAACTCCGGCAGGAACAGCCACCACAGCACCAGGAGCCACCACGCGGCGCGCAACCGGCGTCGTAGTGCCACGCCCATGGCCACCAGAAGTGCGGCATAAACAAGGCTCGGCACGACCGGGATCGTGAGCATGGAAACGATATCCTGCTCGCGCGCGAAGTAATCCCGCCACGGCGGCACCACCGCGACAACCGTCACCAGCGCGGCGAATGCGAACATGGCCGCCGCGAAATGGTCGGGCCAGCGATCGTCGAGCGGTTTCAGAACGCCGACCGAGCGAATCCGGGCACCTGATTCCACCGGAAACGCAGCAGTATCCACCGTTGTGTTCATCCGGACCCACCCTGTAAAACCAACTCTCCCCAGCTCACGACAGTACAGGAGACCGTTGGTGAGGTACACGCCCGGAACGACCGCCTACTGTACGTACGGACACGGTCGGTGACCGCCGTACGGCGTAGCCTCGGCCTATGATCGCCGGTCTGCTGGGAGCTTTCGGGGCCGCCGTCTGCTACGGCGTGGGCTCGATACTGCAGGCTGTCGCCGCCCGCCGTACGCAATCCGTGGAGGGTCTCGATCCACGGTTGCTCATTCGATTGTTTGGCTCATGGCGATACCTCCTGGGAATCGGGTTCGACGGCTTTGCATTCCTGCTGTCCATTGCCGCGTTGAGGTCACTGCCGCTGTTCGTTGTGCAGTCGATCGTGGCGAGCTTCCTGGCGGTCACCGCGGTTCTCGGCGCGATCTTTCTGCACATGCCGCTGCGCCGGTCCGACTGGATCGCCCTGCTGCTCGTCATCGCCGGACTGGTCCTGGTCGGTCTGTCCGCGGCGGAGGACCGTTCGGTCACGGTCAGCGAGGCGGAACGCTGGGGCGTGCTGGTGGCAGCCGTCGCGCTCGGAGTGCTGGCAGTGCCGCTGGGCCGGATCGACGGCGCCCGTGGCGCCGCCGCCCTCGGCGCACTCGCCGGCCTTGCGTACGGCGCGGTCGCGGTGGCAGCCCGGGTGCTGCCCGGCTCGGTCCGTCTCGACACACTCTTGAGCGATCTCGGCACGTTGCTGACCGATCCGTCGATCTATGCGCTGATCCTCGCCGGCGGGGTCGCGCTCCTCGCCTACTCGACCGCCCTGCAACGCGGCAGCGTGACGCAGGCGACGGCACCGCTGGTGATCGGTGAGACGGTCGCACCCGCGCTGGTCGGCGTACTCATGCTGGGCGACCGGCCCCGGCCCGGCTGGGGATACGTCGCGGCCCTGGGTTTCGTCCTCGCGGTGGTCGGCGCCCTGCGCCTGTCCCGGCACGGCGACCTCACCCAGCCCGACCTCCAACGCACGACGTAGCCGTTGTGCCGGTGGTGATCTAACGTCCGGAGGGATGGCGTACGACGACCGGGAGCAGCGATGACCAGTGCGACGATCGATCTGCAGCGGTTCCAGATGTATATCGGCGGAGAGTTCGTGGACGCCCTGTCGGGAGCGACCTTCGCCTCGAACAATCCCTACACCGGCAAGGACTGGGCGATCGTTCCGGATGGGACGGTCGAGGATGTCAACCGGGCCGTTCAAGCCGCGAGGGACGCGCTCGAGGGTCCGTGGGGCGGGATGACCGGTTTCAAGAGGGCGCGGCTGCTTCAACGGCTCGGGGACGTCATCGCGGCCAACGCGGAGCGACTGGCCCGGCTCGAGGTGGCCGACTCCGGCAAGCTCTACCGCGAGATGATCGGGCAGATGCAGTACCTGCCCGAGTGGTACTACTACTTCTCCGGGCTCGCCGACAAGATCGAGGGACGCACCATCCCCTCGGACCGGGACAACTACTTCGTCTACACCCGACGAGAGCCGGCCGGCGTCGTAGCAGCCATCACGCCGTGGAACTCACCATTGCTGCTGATGACCTTCAAGCTCGCCACCGCACTCGCGGCCGGGTGCACCTTCGTCGTGAAGCCGTCCGAACACTCCCCCGCCTCGACCCTGGCCTTCGCCGAACTCGTTCACGAAGCCGGATTCCCGCCCGGCGTGTTCAACGTCGTCTGCGGGCTGGACCGGTCGGTCGGCGCCTCGCTGGCCGGGCACCCCGGCGTCAACAAGGTCGCCTTCACCGGGTCGACCGCGACCGGAGCCGCCGTGGCCCAGGCCGCCGGGGCGAATCTCAACCGCGTGACGCTCGAGCTCGGCGGGAAGTCAGCTCAGGTGGTGTTCCCCGACGCGGACCTCCCGGCGGTGGCCAACGGCGTCATCGCCGGTGTCTTCGCCGCGACCGGCCAGACCTGCATGGCCGGATCACGCCTGATCGTGCACGAGAGTGTGCACGACGAACTGGTCGGTCTCATCGTCGAGCGTGCCGACCGGATCCGGCTCGGGGACCCCAACGACGAGGACACCGAGATGGGACCGGCAGCGAACACACCGCAGTACGAGAAGGTGCTCGGCTACTTGGAGACAGCGCGGAAGGAAGGGGCCGTGGTCGCCTGTGGTGGCGGTCCCGACGAGGACCACGGCGGGCTCTTCGTCCGGCCGACCGTACTCACGGGTGTGACGAAGGAGCACACCGTCGTACGCGAGGAGATCTTCGGGCCGGTGCTGTCCGTGTACACGTTCCGCGACGAGGACGAGGCGCTCGGCCTCGCCAACGACACGCCGTACGGGCTGGCCGGTGCCGTGTGGACGAAGGACGTGCACCGAGCACATCGGGTCGCTGCGCGGCTACGGGCCGGAAACGTCTGGATCAACGCCTACCGAGTTGTCGCGCCCAACGTCCCGTTCGGCGGCTTCGGTGCGAGCGGAATGGGCCGTGAGAACGGGATCGACGCGGTCCACGAGTACACCGAGGTGAAGTCCGTCTGGGTCGAACTCACCGGCGCCACCCGAGACCCGTTCAAACTCGGCTGATCAAGAATCTGCTCGTGCCCGCGCCGGATTCGCGCGTAGTCTCGGCAGGGACCTGATTCGTGCTCAGGGGGAGCAGAAGATGAGCCAGCCATCGACCCAGTCCGACTACCCCGACCACATCGATGCCGCCGTACTGAAGATCGCCGGCGTCGTCGTGTTGGGCGCTGTCATGTCGATCCTCGACATCACAGTGGTCAACGTCGCCCTGCCGACCTTCCAGATCGAGTTCGGCACGCCGGAGAACCCAGTCACCTACGCGCATGTCGCCTGGACGGTCACGGCGTACACGCTCGCGCTCGCGACCGTGATTCCACTGACCGGCTGGGCGGCCGACCGGTTCGGCACCAAGCGGCTCTACATGATGGCGATCTTCCTCTTCACCGCCGGATCCGCCCTGTGTGCCACCGCGACGAGCATCAACATGCTCATCGGCTTCCGGGTCCTGCAGGGACTGGGTGGCGGCATGCTGATGCCGCTGGGCATGACGATCATGACCAGGGCCGCGGGGCCACACCGGATGGGGCGGCTGATGGCCATCCTCGGCGTGCCGATGCTGCTCGGCCCGATCCTGGGCCCGATCCTGGGCGGCTGGCTCATCCAGGTGGCGAGCTGGCACTGGATCTTCCTCATCAACGTGCCGCTCGGCGTGATCGCGCTGGTCTACGCCTGGTACGCGCTGGCCAAGGACACCCCGCACCGGTCGGAGTCGCTGGACGTCCTCGGAGTGGTACTGATGTCCCCCGGTCTCGCCCTGTTCCTCTTCGGAGTGTCCTCCCTGCCCGCCGAGGGCGGTGACTTCGGTGCGCCACGGGTGTGGGTCTCGATGCTGGTCGGAGTGCTGTTGATGGGGGCGTTCGTCTGGCACTCCTTCCGGCCGGAGCACCCCTTGCTCGACCTGCGGCTGTTCCGCAACCGCAACCTCACCGTCTCGATCATCACGATGTTCCTGTTCGCCGCGGCGTTCTTCGGCGGGCTCCTCCTGGTGCCGACCTACTTCCAGGAGATCCGCGGCGAGTCCACCCTGCAGGCAGGTCTCCTGGTGGCGCCGCAGGGACTCGGCGCCATGGTGACCATGCCGATCGCCGGGAGACTCGTGGACAAGGTGCCGGTGGGCCGGATCGTGCCCGTCGGGCTGGTGCTGATCGTCATCGGCATGTTCGGCCTGACCCAGCTCACGGCCACGACGCCGTACCCCCTGATCATCTGCATGCTGGTCGTGATGGGCTTCGGGATGGGCGCCACGATGATGCCGTTGTTCACCTCGGCGCTGAAGACGCTCGCCGGCCCGCAGGTCGCGCGGGGGTCCACCCTGCTCAACATCACCCAGCAGATCGCCTCGTCCTGCGGCGTCGCGACGATGTCGGTCATCCTCACCAACCAGCTCAACGACTCGCCGATCATCCCCGGGACGGAGAACGTCCCCGGGCTGGACGGGGGCCTGCGCGAGACCCAGGCCGCGATCCTGGCCAACACCCACCCGATCAGCCTCGCGCCGCTCCATATCGACCCCGCCGCGATCGTGCGCGGGCTGGTCGACGCCGCCGAGGCGTTCGCACACACCTTCTGGGTCGCCTGGGTGCTGGTGGCACTCACTCTGATCCCGGCCCTCATGCTCCCCCGCAAACGCGAGGAGTCACACCTCCTCGACGACGTGCCACCCGCGGTGGTCGACTGACCTCGGCGCGGGCCGCTGGTCGTCGGACGTTCGTCCGGATGTCATCCGCGTATCGGCCGTTTGCTACGTAGCAGGCGGACTGTGGCGAAGCGCCGAATGATCGGCGCCCCCGTCATGCGGAAATGAGGATCCATGAACGACTCCTCCGACGTGCCCACCGGCATCAGCCGGCGTCGGCTGCTCGGCACCGGCGCGGCCGCCGGCCTGGCCGCGACCTCGCTCGCGTTGCCGCCGAACGTACGTACGGCGCTCGCGGCCCCGCCGCCGAAGCACGGTGGACTGCAGGACATCAAGCACGTCGTCATGCTCATGCAGGAGAACCGCAGCTTCGACCACTACTACGGGACGCTGTCCGGTGTGCGCGGCTTCAGCGACCCGCACGTCCGGCGGCTGCCCAACGGCCGGAACGTCTTCTACCAGCCGGACCCATCCAACCCGGACGGCTACCTGCTGCCCTACCGGCTGAACACCAAGATCACCGCCGCCCAGGCGATCCCGTCGATGAGCCACGAGTGGACCGTGCAGCACGAGGCGCTGAACGGCGGCAAGAACGACAACTGGGTGCCCGCGCACATGGCGTCCGACGGCGCCATCGACGGCCAGTACACCATGGGGTACTTCACCCGCGAGGACATCCCGTTCCAGTTCGCCCTCGCCGAGGCGTTCACCATCCTCGACGGGTACCACTGCTCCGTCCTCGGGCCGACCGCCCCGAACCGGCACATGTGGATGTCGGGCACGCTCGACCCGAACGGCCTGGCCGGCGGACCATCCCTGACCACTGGTGGCCCGGCGAACCAGTTCAGCTGGACGACGTACCCCGAGCGGCTGCAGAAGGCCGGCGTCAGCTGGAAGGTCTACCGCCAGCCCGGCGGCCAGACCGGCGCGGCGTCGATCACCAAGTGGAAGCAGTTCGGCAGCGCCAAGCCGGGTGACCCGCTCTACGACAACGGCATGGTCACCCAGCCGATGGGCCAGTTCGAGTACGACGCGATGAACGACCAGCTCCCCACCGTGAGCTGGATCCTCCCGCCGTCGGGCTTCGACGAGCACCCGGCCGCCCTTCCCGCGGCCGGCGCGACGTTCGTGGCCGGCAAGATCGACGCCATCGCCGCCAACCCCGAGGTCTGGGCCAAGACGGTCTTCATCCTCTCCTACGACGAGAACGACGGCATGTTCGACCACGTCGTACCGCCGACCCCCAAGCCCGGTACGCCGGACGAGTTCGTCTTCAAGACCTCCAACACCGGCGTGGACGGCGGCGGCCTGCCGGTCGGACTGGGCTTCCGGGTCCCGTGCATCATCGTCTCGCCGTGGACGACCGGCGGCTACGTCTTCTCCGAGACCTCCGACCACACCTCACAGCTGCGCTTGCTGGAGCGAATCACCGGTGTGAAGGAGACCAACATCAGCGACTGGCGCCGTGAGACCGTCGGCGACCTGACCGGAGCATTCCGCTTCGGCGACTCGAAGCACGCGCCCACGCTTCCCGACACCACGGGCCAGTACAGCCTTGCGCAGTACCAGGCCTCCCAGCTGCCACTGCCGACCATCCCCGGCAGCCAGCAGGCGGTCCCCCGCCAGGAGCCGGGACACCGCCCGCACGCCGGCTGACCTCACTGCAGTCATCCGTACGGACGCCGTCGCTCGAGCCTGACGCATCAGGCTGGGGCGACGGTGCGGGTGACGACCCAGCGATGGGGTGAGATCGGCCGGGTCAGGGTGAAGCCGTGGTTCTCGAAGGCAGCCATCGGCCCGGTGTGCAAGAACGACCCCGAGACTTTGCGGTCGTCGGTTTCCTCCGGATAGCCCTCGACCGTGCCTCCGCCCAGCCGGGCGATCTCAGCGAGCGCCCCTCCAAGCGCCGCGTTCGCGACACCCCGGCGCCGGCCGCCCTTACCGGTGAAGAAGCAGGTCACGCGCCAGTCCGGCAAAGCAGTCAAACCCTTCTCATACAGCCGCCGACTCTTGATCTCCGGCAACTCTTCGGCCGACCCGAACTGACACCACCCCAAACACTGATCCCCGTCGAACACCAAGGCTGCATGCGTACTGCCCTCACGAACCCGCTGCTCCTTCTCAGCCCGGTTCTGCGCGGCGGTCCGGTCCTTCCCCAGCTTGACGTGGAACCCCATACACCAGCACCCACCCCAAACCCCGTTGTTGGCCTCCACCAACCGAGCGAACGCAGGCCACGTCTCCGGATTGAGGGGCCGCACATCGAGCGTCACCTTCGCATACCTCCATCACGCGCGGATCTGAAACCACACCCGGCAACAGCCTATTGGCGTCGGAACAGGTCGCGCGTGAAGCTGGACGTTTGGACGAAGAGGGGCGGCGCCGGGGTGCGGATCACCTCAGCGATGTCCGGGGCTTCGCTCTGCGGGGAAGCCGCTGTCTTGCGTGCCGTCGTCTTCTTGGCCGCGGTGGCCTTCTTGGCCGCGGCTCCCTTCTTGGCAGGGGCGCGCTTGCGGGTCGGTGGCTTGGCGTCCGAGTCAGCGAAGCCGCGACCGTAGGTGAAGTAGCGGGTCTGCAGCGGCTCGAGGTTCAGCGCCTCGACGCTGGCCTGCCACCATTTGGCCGTTTGCCAGAAGGCCTCCGGCGAACTGGCAGCGCTGTCCAGCCCGGGACACAAGTCGTACCCGGCGGCGCCGATGAGCGATTCGATCACCGCCGCGGACGGGATCCCGTGACCGTTCAGGATCGGATTGCCGGCCGCCCCGGCACCCCAGACGAACCCGAGCCACTCCAGGATCAGGCTGGGTACGTCGACCACGACGCGCTGTTCGGCGAACTGGCCGAGGATCGACTTCTGGTTCTCCACATCGCCCAGCCACTTGTCGGGCTCAACGGGCACTCTGATCAGGGCGATGTTCGGGAACTGCTCGGGATCGCCGTACCGGTCGAGCGTCGCGCCCTGCACGCCGTTGTACATCGACGGCATCTGGAACCCTTCTTGTGGATCCAGTGACGTCTCCAGCAGCCGGCTGTCGCCGATCCTGGTCTGAACCGTGGAGATCAGCGCGGCGTGTGACCAGTGACTCGGGGTCATGTCGTGCCGCAGGTGCGATTGGGCGACTCGCAGCCGGAAGTCATAGATGCTGGTGCCACCCAGTAGCAGCAGCCAGGTTGCCTTCGGCCCCTTCTTCGGATCGTGGCCCAGGGCATCCAGTTGACGGCGTACCCAGTCGAGGTTGTCCTCGTCCGCGGCGCGGGCCGCCCACTGGAACTGCTCGACCGGGTCGAGGGCTGCGGAGCCGCGAACAGTAAGCATGAGGTCTCCCTGGCACTAGATGCGGCGCAGCTTGAAGCGCGGCGCGTTGATCGGGTTCATGGATCGGCCTGGTTCGTTGATCATCCAGTACTGGGTGTCCACGTCCACGCCGGTCTGGGTCCGGCCGAACTTCAGCAGTGCGACGTGATCCCCCATCTTGCCGGGGTCCCTGACCGGCCACTGCATGGCGGTGTCCAACAGGTCCGCCGTACCTTCCACGTGGAAGTACCGGTCCGGCTTCTTGGCCTCGGACCGGGAGCTCATGGCGACCAGGGACGTCGGAGACGAGATCACCTCGTACAGCTTGCTCCACGGCCGATCCTGGTTGCCGGTCCAATGCGTTGCGGAAATGACGCGGCCGTAGTGGACGTCGCCGGTCAGCGCCAGCGGTTGGCGACCTTGGCTGGACAGTTTCATCAGACCCCGCATGATGTGGGGATAGTCCGTCAGATTCGCCAGATTCAGATCCATGTACTTCTCGAACAGGCCCTTCGCCGGCTGGAACAGCGATGGTCCGGTGATCAGAACCGGCAGCAGGTCCCGGCTCGCGATCACCTCGTCGATCCAGGCATCGAATCGCAGGAGATCGTCAGCAAGGGTGCTGCTTCCCGGGGCGCCGCGCTTGCTGACCGTCCGGAACGTCCGATTGTCGAGCAGGAAGAATGACAGCGGCGGCACGTCGATGCGGTACGTGTACCTGCCGGTCTCCGCCAGCTGGTACGCGTCGAACATCTCGTGGGCAGCCCGCTCCCAGTTGTTGCGGCTGGCATCGAACATCGTCGCCGGCCAGCCGATGCTCGGCTGCGGATAGTTGTTCCAGTACTCGTGGTCGTCGGGGATCGACGCGACCGGAGCCGCGTTCAGGATCTGTGCGAATCCCGTGCCCTGCCAGTTCTTCCGGTACTTGACCTCGAAGGCCTTGGCGAGTGCCGCCTCGGTGTACAAGGTCTGCGCCTTGAGGTACGGGTTGTCCAGGTACACCTGGTCCCCCATGGCAATCACCAGGTCCGGTCGCGTGGCGTCGTCACGGCTCAGGGACTCCACCAGGGCGCCGGCCTTGCCGGCGGAGTCGCCGGGCTCGTAGAAGCACGACACCGCCAGGACGTTGAACGTCTCGCCGAGTCCCGTCGGCAGCTCATCAGGAAGTACGCGCGTCGTCAGCGGCGGGCTCTCCTCGCGACGACCGGGCCAGACTGCGGTCACCTGAACGGTGTCCGGGAGCGGGTGATCGCCGACCGAGGCAGGCAGCTCGAACACTCCGGTCTGCGTGACCACATCCGGCATCGGAACCTTGGTCAAAGCCCTGATCTCGCGGACGTCACCGGCTGGAACCGGATTTCCGTTCAGCCTCCACTCGAGACTGTCCGGCGCCTCGGCATCGAAAACGCCGACCCACAGTCGATGGCCCCCACGAGTCGCCGGCGCGAGTGCATGCAGCTCCACAGTGCCGTACACGAGCCCCCCTCGCGTCTGTAATCCCCGGCTCAGCATGGCACCGCGGACGGGCCGCCGGAATAGCTCGACGTCCAGCTACCCTTCGGGCTGTGACAGCTCAGCATCGTCGAACTCTTGTGTGCGTCGGTGACCTCGTTGAAGACGTCGTCGTCTGGTCGACTGGTGCGACGCGGGCTGGGACGGACAACCCGGCGCGGGTTCGCCGGGCGCGTGGGGGTGCGGCGTCCAATGTTGCTGCGTTTGCGAGCAGTCTCGGGACACCGGTTCGGTTCGTCGGGCGGGTCGGAGACGACTCCGCGGGCGAGGCATTGGTGCGGGACCTGGTCAGGGCCGGTGTTGATGCGAGGGTGCAGAGGCACGGGAGGACCGGGACGATCGTGATTCTCGTAGGTGCCGACGGAGAGCGCACGATGTATCCCGACCGAGGGGCCGCGGCTCAACTGGCCGACGTACCTGATCCCTGGCTGTCCGGCGCGGGTGCTGTCCACCTCTCGGCGTACTCGCTGACCGGGCCGTCGCTGTCCGTCCTTCGTCGGGCGTCGGAGATCGCACGGGCCGAAGGGGCGATCCTGACCATCGATGCGTCCTCGATTGCGCTGATCGATTCTGTCGGACCTGCGCGGTTCCGTGAGTTGATCAGAACACTGCGGCCGACGTACGTCTTCGCGAACGGGATCGAAGCCGATGTCGGCTCTTTGCGAGACCTCGCCGGTACGACGGTTGTGGTCAAGAACGGCGTGGAGCCCACCGAGATTCATGCCGACGGCAAGAGGTCGGCAACCGTCCAGGTACCCCCGGTGGAGAAAGTGCGTGACACGACGGGTGCCGGCGATGCGTTCGCCGCGGGCTTCCTGACCGCCGTACTCGCGGAAGCCGACGCCGTCGAGGCGGTCGAAGCCGGCCATAAGCTTGCCCGGCGGGTTCTCAGCGAACCTGGTGCCACCCTCGATGAGAACGGAGCCGGTGTGTGATTGATCCCAGCTTGTCCGACGACGTGGCGCGAGCGCTGGCCGCAGGTCGCGCGGTCGTCGCGCTAGAGTCGACGATCTTCTCGAATCTCGGACTGCCCGCCCCGGCGAACGCCGACGCACTCGAACTCTGTAAGCAAGCAGTCCTCGACCAAGGCGCCACCCCGGCCGTGACCGCGATCCTCGACGGCCGGCCACATGTCGGTCTCTCATCGGACGAGGAGAAGCGCGTGCTGCAGGGCACTCGCAAGGTCGCCGAACGCGACCTGGCAGTGGCGCAGGCACAAAGATGGGACGTCGGCGTCACCACGGTCTCGGCGACGGTCGCCTTGGCCCACGCCGCCGGCATCTCGGTGTTCGCCACCGGCGGCATCGGCGGTGTCCACCGCGGATCAGAACTGAGCGGCGACATCTCGGCCGACCTCGACGCGATCGCCAACCACCCGGTCATCACCGTCAGCGCCGGCGCCAAGGCGTTCCTCGACCTACCGCGAACACTCGAGTATCTCGAGACCGCCGGCGTACCGGTCCTGGGCTGGCAGCACGACTGGTTCCCGGCTTTCTACACGCGGTCGAGTGGTCTGCCGATTCCGCACCGGGTCGACGACGAGCGAGTGGTCTGTGACGTTCTCCGCTTCCGCGCGCGGCCGGCTACCGGCGTCCTGCTGACTGTTCCGATTCCCGTCGCCGACGAGATTCCGGCGTCGCGCATCAACGCCGTACTCACGGCCGCGTTGGAGGCCAGCGCCCGTGCCGGAGTCGCGGGACCCGCGGTCACGCCGTACGTCCTCGCCAGGATCGAGAAGGAGACGGACGGCGAGAGCATCCCAGCCAACCTCGCGCTGGCCCGGAACAACGCGGACCTCGCGGCCCGGATCGCCGTCACACTCGCCGCAGGCTAGTCGGCTGCCTGCTCGATCTTGTCAAGGAGAGCGGCCCCGAAGTCCTTCGCCGGCATGTCGGCCACGGACAGCAGGGTCGCCGTCCGCTGAATGCCAGGAATCCGCCAGACCTGCTCCATCAGAATCGTCCTGAGCTCGCCGTAGTCCCGGACCCGCATCCGGATCAGGAGATCGAGCTCCCCGGTGACCAGAGTGACGTCTTCGACCTCCGCCAGTTTCCAGAGTGCGGCCATGATCGCGGCGACGTCGTACCCCGGGCCTGCTTCGATGGAGAGGAACACGACCTGGCCGTAGCCGACGACCGACCAGTCGACCTGGGCGCTGTATCCGGTGATGACGCCCTTGCGCTCCAGCCGCGCCATCCGCTCGCCGACGGTCGGCGCGGACACTCCGAGCATGGTGGCGATCTGGCGCTGCGACGTACGGCAGTCTGCGACCAGGATCTTCAACAGGGCAAGGTCGATCGCGTCGAGCACGTACGGTTCGCGCGTCGTCGCGACCACGTCGCGGACGTGCGCCAAGGAGGAGTGATTATCGGCGAGCATGAGATTCTCCCGCGGTCTCGGAGATGAGACGAAGTTGGGTAAAGGCGAGGATGCCTTCGATTCCGCCTTCGTAGCCGTAGCCGGAGTTGCCCAGACCACCCAGCGGTACGTCGGGCAGCGACGGAGCCAACTGGTTGACGCCAATGTTCGAGGCGTTCAGCCGGCCGACGACCTCGTCGCGCACGTCCATGCTGTTGGTGAACAGGTACGCCGCGAACGAATAGGGAGACGCATTGGCTGCATCGATCGCCTCGTCCACCGAGCTGAACGATGAGACGGTGGCGATGGGACCGAACGGCTCCTCCGAGAGGATCAGGGCCGTCGAGTCCAGCGGGAGCCCGGCGACGACTGTCGGCTCGAAGTAGAACCCGTCACGGTCTGCTTGTTTGCCGCCGGTGGTCATGACGGCCCCATGATCGGCAGCATCGCCGGCGAGGCGGACCAACGCGTCCACACGTCCCTGATGTGCCACCGCGCCGAGCGTGACTCCCTCCTCGGTGCCATGCCCAAGAACGTAAGACCCAGCCTTGGCCGTGAGCTTGTCGACGAACTCCCGGTAGCGGGACTCATGAACGAAGTACCTCGAGGGCGCGACACATGACTGACCGGCGGAACCGAACTTGGCGGCCGCGGTCGTAGCGATCACGTGGTCCACGTCGGCGTCATCCATCACCAGCACCGGAGCATGCCCGCCCAACTCCAGTACGGTGCGGATCAAGTTCGGTGCCGCCTGCGCGGCCAACGCCTTCCCGACCGCGGTCGACCCGGTGAACGACAAAGCCTTGATCGACGAGGACGAGGTCAACTGTTCCGACACCGCCCGCGGATCACCGAAGACCAGATTCACCACTCCCGCCGGAAGGCCCGCGTCAACCAGCACCTCGACGACGAGTCGCGCCGTGGCCGGAGCGAACTCCGACGCCTTGAACACCACCGTGCAGCCGGCCGCGAGCGCAGCACCGAGCTTGCGCGTGGCCAGGACCGCCGGAAAGTTCCAGGCCGTGATCACCGCGACCGGGCCGAGCGCGGTCGGCACCGACGTACGGCGTGAACCAGCCACGACGCCCGGAAACATCGTGGCCTGCACCCGACCGGCCTGTTCGCCGTTCCAGCGCAGCGTCTCCATGGCACGGCCGATCTCGCCGCGGGCGTCAGCCTCTGTCTTGCCGGTCTCCAGGAGGATCGTCGCCACGGCCTCCTCGGCTCGATCCGCAAGCAGTCCCGCCGCACACCGGAGAATGTTGCCTCGATCAACGGCCGGCGTGGCCGACCAAGCTGGGAACGCCAGCTCGGCAGCAGTGATCGCCTCGGCGACCTGGTCGACGCCGGCCAGCGACACGGCACCGACGGTCAGACCGTTGCCTGGGTCAACGTTGTCGAGCTTCCCGGCCTTGCCCGCGGTCCACGATCCGTTGACGAACAGATCCGCGTCCATTCGTGCCAGTCCGGTGTCAACGGACATACGACGCTCCGTTCACGTCGATGGTGGTGCCCGTCGCGTGCTTGGCCAAACCGGACGCCAGGAACGCGATGATGTTGGCAACGTCCTGCGGTTGTGCGACCTCCCCCAGGCCGGTCTGCTCCGCGGCGACCTCGACGCCGACCGTGTCACGGAAGTCCGCGTTCAAGTCGGTGTCGACATACCCGGGAGCGACGGCGAAGGCGGTCACGCCGTGACGACCGTGTTGGCGTGCGATCGTGCGCGTCATCGCAACCACCCCGGCCTTGGCCGCCGCGTAGTGCCAGTACTCCGCGTCCTCACCGCGGAACGCAGCACGCGACGCCAGATTGATGATGATCCCGCCCCGGTCCAGTCCGGCGTACGCCGCCACCGCCTCACGGCACAGGACCGCGGGCGCCTTGAGATGCAGGTCGAGCGAGAAGTCCCAGACCTTGAGCCATTCGTCGAGGGGTGCGTCCAGCGGAGCCGGCGGATAGGCGCCGGCGTTGTTGACCAGGACGTCCACCCGCCCCTTGACGGCCCAAGCGTCGTCCCACAGCTCCTTGACCGCCGCCAGGTCGGTGAGGTCGGCGACCAGGACCGTGGCGCTGTCACCGAGTTCCTTGGCGACAGCGGCGAGCGCCGACTCCGAGATGTCGTGAACCAGCGCATGTGCGCCCTCGGCCACGACCGTACGAGCGGTCGCCGAGCCGATACCACCACCGGCGCCGGTGATCAGGACAACACGACCCTCGAGACTGCTCATCAAGATCCTTCCATCTGTAAGCTCAGGATGGCTCAGCTGTTATCATTCTCCAAGTTCTGAATGTCACCGACCTTACAGCTAACTCCCCGAGGAGTTGTTCGAATGAGTGGCTTGCGCGTTCTCTTTCTCGGTGGGACCGGGATCATCAGCTCGGCCTGCTCCTGGCGAGCAGTCGAGCTGGGACTCGACCTCACGGTCGCCAACCGGGGCAAGACCTCGATCCGCCCGCTCCCGCCGGAGGCGAAGCAGATCACCGCCGATATCGAGGACAAGGCATCCTTGGCCGCTCTCGCCGGTCAGGACTTCGATGTCGTGGTCGACTGGGTCGCGTTCACGCCCGATCAGGTGCGGGCTCGCACCGACGCGCTGCGCGGACATGTCGGCCAATACGTGTTCATCAGCTCCGCGTCGGCGTACCAGACGCCACCGGCCCGGCTGCCGATCACCGAGTCGACGCCGTTGCGCAACCCGTTCTGGCAGTACTCACGCAACAAGATCGCCTGCGAAGACCTCCTCACCACCCTGTACCGCGAGGAGGGTTACCCGGTCACAATCGTGCGGCCCTCGCACACCTATGACCGCACCCTGGTGCCGTTCGACGGTGGCTGGACGATCGTCGAACGGATGCGCCGCGGCCAACCCATCGTGGTCCATGGCGACGGCACCTCGTTGTGGACGCTGACGCACCACCGCGACTTCGCCCGCGGACTGGTCCCCCTGCTCGGCCACCCACGGACGCTCGGCGACACCTTCCAGATCACCTCCGACGACGTGCTCACCTGGGACCAGATCGCGAATGCGCTCGCCACCGCGGCCGGCACGACAGCACAGATCGTCCACGTCCCGTCAGACGCCATCGCCGCCGTACATCAGGACTGGGGCGACGGCCTCCTCGGCGACAAGACCCACTCGGCAGTCTTCGACAACAGCAAACTCCGCCAGGTCGTCCCCGACTACGTCGCCACCATCCCCTTCGAAACCGGCGCCCGCGAAATCATCGCCTGGCACGACGAAGACCCCACCCGCCACCGCATAGACCCCGCCATCAACGAAGCCATGAACACCCTCATCACCCGCTACACAGGCTGATCCGCCACCCGTCGGCGTACTGCCGTGCCGAGCTCAGGCGCCAACTTCTCCTACCGCTCGCGTGTTGAGCTCCAGTTCGTGGTTGAGGTGCGTGTCGCTCCTCGAACACTGAAACAATCCTTCAACTCCTCCCGGTGACACGGCGCGTTTTCTCACTTTCTCTGCAGTCGGGCCCTGATTCCACGCACGGCGTATCAACGCACGATCGAAGGCTGTCCGTATAGATAACTTCGCTCGTGATTGGGGTACTCCGATGTCGTCCGCTGCGCCGGTCACCACACGGCGCCGACACGTCCGGGCCGTGAGACCAGGCATCATGTCCTTTCTGCTGCCTTTCTTCATTATCCTGGCAGTCCTGATCAAATCCGAGGGCGACCATGAATCTGGCTTCCTCGCCTGGTACACGACCATCGTTTGGTCACTGCCAACCGCAGTCACGATCAGAGGACTTCTCGGCGGCGTGCTGACGCGACGCCATCCTGCGGCAGCCCCGCTGCCGGAACTCGTCAGGAATCTACTGATCGTGGCGATCCCGACGATCGGGAGGGCCGACGTCCTTCCCGCTCTTGATCGTGTTGTCACGTCATGCTGCCGGCATCTTCCGAATGCCTTCGCACAGATCCGCATCGACGTCATCATCGAGGAGGGCTGCGCCGCGCGGAGCGCGATCTCGCTGCTCGCCGGACGATACGACAACGTGCGCATCGTCGAGATTCCGGCCACCTTCCGCACAGCACGCGGGACGCGGTTCAAGGCCCGCGCCAACCACTTCGCAAACCTGGCGCGGATCAAGTCGGGCGAGACGCGCGACGACGTTTGGGTCCTGCACATGGACGATGACACCGGTGTCGGCGAGGACACTGTCGCCGATCTCGCCCGCTTTGTGAGTGACCAGCACGCGGCGGGTACAGCCGGACTACACCTGGCCCAAGGTGTATTGGCCTTCCCGCGGGAGCATGCGAGCAACCACTGGGTCTGGCTGGCCGATGCGATCCGTCCTGCCTGCGATGTCAGCCTCTTTGCCGCCGGTACAGGGCTCGGCACCCCCCGATGCGGGCTACACGGCGAATTGCTGCTGGTTCGGGCGTCGGTCGAGGCCGCTATCGGGTGGGACTTCGGCCCGTCTTCAACGGTTGAAGATGCCGAGTTCGCGTTGCGCTTCAGTGAACGGTATCCCGGGCGTAGTGGATGGTTTATGGGCCGCTCCTACGGCGCGTCCCCCGCCACTACGCGCGACTTCCTGCGCCAGCGCGAACGATGGGTGGCCGGACTACTCAGGCTGGCATGCAACGGCGGGATCCCGGTACGCCAGCGACTGCCGCTCCTGCACAACGTGCTGGTGTGGCTTTGCTGCCCCATTCAACACCCGGCGGTCGTGCTAGCGCTTGGTCTGGCGCTCAGCAGCGGCGCCACCTGCCCAGTGGCGGCGGCAGTCATACCTGTCTGGGCCGTGAACGGGGCGTTCACCTGGTGGCTCTACTGGGAGGGGTACCGGATCAATGTGCACTCCTCGGTGGACACCCGGACCCGCGTCAGCGAAGCGATCCAGCTCCTCGCCTTCATCCCACTCTTCGTTCTGTGGGAGGGCATCGGGATGGTCCGGGGAGTCCTGCTCTGTCTACGACGAGACGCACGGTTCACCGTCATCGCGAAACCACTCTGAGAAAGGAAACACCATGACCACAGAACCGATCGGGCTGCGCAGACTTTCGCTCGACGTTGCCCTGCCTGACGAGACTGACGAAGCCGAGCGCGCCGAACTGGCACAGCGGCTGTACATGGAGCTAGGGCAGCTCGACGTCGACAGAGCCGACTTCGCCGATGGCGGGCCACCACCGGTCGGCTCGAAGGCCGACGCCTTGACGTTATCGACGATACTGCTCACCTTCAGCGCGTCTGGCGGGGTCTTCACAACCATCATCAACCTAGTTCACGATTGGCTGCTGCGGCAGCCGCAGCACGTTGTGGTCGACATCAAGATCGACGACGAGCAATTCCGCATCGAGGGCGCGACGCCGGAGGAGCGCCTGCGGCTGCTGGAGACGTTCGTGGCCGGCCATTCGGACAGCGGATGACCGGCGGTCGTTTCGCCCTCCTTGTGGCGAACTACCGATTCACCGATCCGGGCCTCGCGGAGCTCGCGTCCCCGGCCGAGGACGTCGAGGCGCTAAGGCAAGTGCTGGCGGATCCGGCCATCGGCTGCTTCGCGGTCGAACAATGCGTGAACCAGTCCGCCCACTCGGTGGCTCGGAGCGTGGAGGCCTTCTTCTCCGAGCGCAGGCTCGACGACATGCTGTTGTTCTACTTCACCGGGCACGGTCTCAAGGACGAACACGGCAAGCTCTACTTTGCTACGGCCGACACGGAACGCCGCTACCTCCGCGCGACGTCACTGGCCGCGACATTCCTCCATGAGGCCATGGAGCGCTCCCGTTCGCGCTGCAATGTGCTCGTACTCGACTGTTGCTACAGCGGCGCGTTCGCGACCAGCCGCACCGCCAAGGCAGATACGGCCATACACACCCCAGAGCGCTTCGCCGCGCGAGGTCGCGCTGTGCTCACGGCATCGGACGCGATGCAGTTTTCGTTCGAAGGTGACAGAGCGGCCGGCGACAGGCCGCTGTCTGTGTTCACCGAACTCGTCGTGGCGGGACTGCGTACTGGAGCAGCGGACCGCAACGATGACGGCTTCGTCGACATCGACGAACTCTATGACTACGTCGACGAGCGAATGCGCGAGGTAGCCCCTCAACAGCAGGCCGGCAAATGGCAGTGGGATGTCCAAGGGCGCATCGTCGTCGCACGCAACCCTCGCTCACACGATGAGGCCCCTTTGCCGCCCGTCGCCCTCATCCCTTCCCCAGCGCCCGTCCTTCGTCGTCGCCTGTCGCGCCGCACTCTCTTGCGCGCTGCCGGAAGTACGGCAGTAGTTGCGGCTGGAGCGGGAGCGTTGAGGGTGCGACAACTGATGTCCGACGATCGGCTCCGGCCGTGGTTCTTCGAAACCGACGGGGAGATCTACTCGTCGCCCGCGATCGCCGACGGCACCGTGTTCATCGGTAGCAATGACCGGAACCTCTATGCACTCGATGTCATGACAGGCGCTCCACGCTGGCATTTCACAGCAGACGGCGCTATCACCTCATCCCCCGCGGTGGCCGACGGTGTTGTATATGTCGGCTGCAATGACGGCAGGGTGCATGCCCTCGACGCTGCCAGCGGACAGGAGCGGTGGACCTTCGCGACGAAGGCCGTCATCCACTCGTCTCCTGCAGTGTGGGGCGGCACGGTGTATATCGGCAGCCGGGACCATAACGTCTATGCCCTCGGTGCGGCCACCGGTACACAACGCTGGCGGTTCACTGGAGGAGACTGGTTCAATTCGTCCCCCGTAGTGGACCGCGGGACTGTCTATGTCGGATGCCGGGATCACAGGGTCTACGCTCTCGATGCGGCGACCGGGCGTCGAAAGTGGTATTACACGACGTCGCTTACCGTCGACTGCTCGGCTGCGGTGTCCGGTACGACAATGTGGATCGGCTCGGACGATCAGAGCCTCTACGCACTCGACACGCGCACTGGCGCATGGATCTGGCAATTCCGTGCTGAAGGCGGCATCGTCTCCAGCCCGGTGCTGGACAATGACGTGCTCTACGTGGGCAGCGACGATTCGAATCTTTACGCCATCTCCGCGTCGACGGGCCGACTGAGCTGGCGGCATCCCACAGGAAACGTCATCCGTTCAACCCCCGCAGTCGACGGCGACACAGTTTACGTCGGCAGCCGGGACCGCCACCTTCACGCCATCGACACCGTCACCGGTGACGAGCGCTGGACGTTCGCCGCCCGGGGCCCGATTGACGACTCTTCCCCCGTCCTGACATCAGGATTCGTCATCGTGGGCAGCCTCGACCACCGGGTCTACGCTATCCGGGCCTCCGACGGCGCAGGCCCATGATCACCACAGCCGGCGAGGCCTACGCGCCGGCTGCCGGACCATCGAGACGTACGGGAGTGTGACGCGGCTCAGCGGCTGGTGCGGAGGGACTGGGCTAGTTCGTCGAGGGCTGGGAGGGCTTCGATGATGGTTCGGGCGGACTTTTCGGGGAGCTGGTCGAGGCAGGAGCCGAGGGCTTCGGTGCGAAGGAGTTTGACGCGTTCGTGGAGCTGCCGGCCCGCGTCGGTTGCCTCGACCTGGACCGCGCGGAGGTCGTCCGGGTTGGGGTCGCGCTGGATCAGGCCGAGCTCGGTGAGTCTGCCGACCACCCGGGAGAGCATGGTGGGGTTGAGCCCCTCGAGTTGAGCCAGCTCGGTCAGGCCGAGCGGGCCGCGGAAGGCGATCAGGCCGAGGACGGAGGCCTGGGTCGGGGTCAGGCCCTCGTCGGTCGCCGTGGCGTTGAGCTCCCGGGCCAGCTTGGAGATCACCCCACGGAGCTTGCTCAACGTCTCGGTGTCAGTCATGTCACCCCTTTATTGCCTGCCAGCAAGCAATGTAGTCTGTTCATCGATGGAACCGTCGAGTGCCACCCCAGTGATCACCGAGCCGGCCGGTGACGAACCACTGGCCCATCGCCGGCTCGTCTTCGGCATCGTCGCGATCGCCCTGCTGATGGCTTCGATCGATCAGACCATAGTCGCGACCGCGCTCAACGCCATCCGCGGCGACCTGAACGCCGAGCTGACCTGGAGCGGCTGGACGATCACCATCTACGCGCTCGGCCAGATCATCGTGATGCCTTTGGCCGGCCGGCTCGGCGACCAGTTCGGGCGCAAGAAGGTCTTCCTCGGCGCGGCCGCCCTGTTCACCATCGCCTCGCTGTGCTGCAGCCTGGCCGACAACATCTACCTCCTGGTGGTGTTCCGCGCCTTGCAGGCGATCGGCGGCGGCGCGTTCATGCCGACCGCCACCGGCATCGTCGCCGAACAGTTCGGCCGCGACCGGGACCGGGCGATCGGCATGTTCACCTCGATCTTCCCGATCGGCGGCATCATCGGCCCGATCATCGGCGGCATCATCGTCACCTACTGGTCCTGGCGTGAGATCTTCGTCGTGAACGTGCCGATCGGTCTGCTGCTGATCGCGCTGGGCCTGCGCTTCATCCCGAGCAGCGCGCCGAAGGCCGCCTCTCGGGTGGACGGAGTCGGCGCCCTCCTGCTGGCGCTGACCATGCTGTTCGGCATGTACGGGATCAGCTCGCTCGGCGGCAGCGGCGCAGAACCGACCGATCCGCTGTTCATCGCGGCCATGGTGATCGCCCTGACGCTCGGCTTCCTGTTCGTCCGGCACGCGAACCGGCACGTGGCGCCGTTCATCCCGCTCAGCCTGCTGCGCGGCCACGGCTTCGGGGCGATGAACACCATCAACTTCCTCTTCGGCGCAGCCATGCTGGGCTTCGGCGCACTCGTCCCGCTGTACGCCGAATCGCGGTACGGGATCCAGCCACTCCAGGCCGGGACACTGCTCACCGCGCGGGCCGTCGGGATGATCTGCGTCGCCGGTCTGGCGGTGTTCGCGCTTCGCCGTACCGGGTATCGGGCCCCGATGATCGGTGGCTTCGTACTGGTCGCGGTCGGGATGACCGTGATGTCGCTGCCTCCGCACGGACTCACGCCGTACGCCTGGCTGGCGATGGCGGCGGGGATCACCGGCATCGGGATGGGCCTGTCCATCCCCGCCTCGAACAACGCCAGCCTGCAACTCGCCCCGGACCAGATCTCCGCGATCGCCGGCCTGCGCGGGATGTTCCGTCAGTCGGGTGGGATCGTCGCGGTCTCGATCACCACGACGATCCTGACCCACTCCAGCAGCAGCGGTACGGCGCAGGCCTACAGCTTCGTCGTCTTCGCGGCCATCCTGGTGCTGATGATCCCGCTCACCCTGCTGGTTCCCGACCACCGCGGAACCTGGTAGCCCACGTAGCAGGACGTCTTGACTGGCTGTCGAGGGGCGCGGAGCATCGTGATGGGTGCTGAGGGGGAAGACGCATGCCCGAGCCGTCGGACGACTGGTATCTGTGGGGTCCGTATCTGAGCGAGCGCCAATGGGGCACGGTTCGCGAGGACTACAGCGCCGACGGTGAGGCCTGGGGCTTCCTCCCGCACGACCAGGCCCGCTCGAAGGCTTACCGCTGGGGCGAGGACGGGCTGGCCGGGTTCAGCGACCGCGAGCAGCATCTGTGCCTCGGCCTCGCGCTGTGGAACGGGCGCGACCCCATGCTCAAGGAGCGGCCGTTCGGCCTGACCGGTGCGGAGGCCAACCACGGCGAGGACGTCAAGGACTACTGGTGGTACCTCGACGCCACCCCCAACCACGCCTGGAACCGCTGGCGCTATCACTACCCCCAGGCGGCCTTCCCGTACGACGACCTGCGCGCCGAGAACCGCAGACGCGGCAAGCACGACCCCGAGTACGAACTCCTGGACACCGGCGTGTTCGACGAGGACCGGTACTGGATCGTCGAGGTGCACTACGCGAAGGCGAGTCCGACCGATCTCCTGATGTCCGTGCAGGTCACGAACGCCGGCCCGGACACGGCGACCCTCCACGTCCTGCCGACCGCCTGGTTCCGTGACACCTGGTCATGGGACATCGGTGCTCCGCGCCCCGAGCTCACAGCGACCGGGAGTACTTCGGTCCGTGTAGCGCACCCGTCCCTCGGTGAACTCGAACTGCTGGCCGGAGGCACGCCGACGTTCTTGTTCTGTGAGAACGAGACCAACACCCAACTCCTGTACGGCGTCCCCGGCACTACGGCGTACCCCAAGGACGGGATCAACGACCACGTCGTGACCGGCGCCCCGACCGTCAACCCCGCTCGCCGGGGAACGAAGGCCGCGGCCTGGTACACCGTGGACGTCGCACCGAAGGCGACGATCGAGCTGCGGTTGCGGCTGCGCCCCACCGGCACCGGCCCGGACCCGGCGACCGCATTGGGTCAGGATTTCGACGACGTCGTCGCCACACGTCGGGCAGAGGCCGACGAGTTCTACGCCGGCCTCACTCCCCCGGCCGCCTCGGCAGACGAGGCGATGGTGATGCGGCAGGCGTTCGCCGGGATGCTGTGGAGCAAGCAGTTGTACTACTACGACGTGGCGCGATGGCTCGACGGTGATCCCGGCCAGCCGACGCCGCCGGCCTCGCGGCAGACCGGCCGGAATTCCCGCTGGCGAACCTTCAACTCCTTCGACGTGATGTCGATGCCGGACAAGTGGGAGTACCCGTGGTTCGCCTCCTGGGATCTCGTCTTTCACTGCATCGCGCTGGCCCACGTGGACCCGGAGTTCGCGAAGAACCAGTTGCTGCTGGTCTGCCGCGAGTGGTTCCAGCATCCGAACGGCGCGCTTCCGGCGTACGAATGGGACTTCGGCGACGTCAACCCGCCGGTCCAGGCCTTCGCGGCGCTCGAGGTCTTCGCCATCGACGGCGGTCGCGATCTCGACTTCCTCAGCCGGATCTTCGACAAACTGCTGGTCAACTTCACCTGGTGGGTGAACCGTGAGGACGCCGACGGGTCGAACCTGTTCGAGGGTGGCTTCCTCGGCCTCGACAACATCGGCCCGCTCGATCGCTCGCATCTGCCGGTTGGCGGCGTCCTGGAGCAGTCCGACGCCACCGGATGGATGGCGGGGTACGCGCTGGCGATGACGACGATCGCGGCGGTCCTGGACCGGACCGGGTACCGGCCGGCCCGCGATCTGGTGCACAAGTTCCTCGAGCACTTCGCCGAGATCCGCACCGCGATGTCCGCGCAGGGGATGTGGGACGAGACCGACGGCCTGTTCTACGACCGGATCGCCGTACCGGGCGGCGGTGTCGTGCCGGTCAAGGTGCACTCCATGGTCGGCATCATCCCACTGCTCGCCGCCGGGGTGATCGACGAGCAGCAGTTCGAACGGTCCGTTGCCCCAGGCAAGCAGTTCGCGGCTTTCCTGGATCGTCAGGGGTTGCGTGACGCCGAAGGGCTGGCGAAGGCTGGTGTCCTGCGCGGTGACCCCGGACGCCGGCGGCTGCTGCTCGGCACCGTCGGTGTCGAGCAGGCGTTGCGGTTGTTCAGCAGGCTGTTCGACCCCGGCGAGTTCCTGTCTCCGTACGGCCTGCGCTCCTTGTCGGCGTACCACCGCGACCACCCGTACACGATCGAGATCGAGGGCGTCCGGGCCGGCGTGGACTACGAACCGGCCGAGTCGACCACGGACATGTTCGGCGGGAACTCGAACTGGCGCGGGCCGATCTGGTTCCCGCTGAACTTCCTCGTGACCGAGGCGCTGGACCGCTACCACCGCTTCTTCGGCGACGACCTGACGGTTGAGTACCCCACCGGCTCCGGCGTCCGCCAGACCCTCGACACCGTCGCCGACGATCTGCGGGCGCGGCTGGTGTCGATCTTCCTCACCGGTCTCGACGGCCGCCGACCCTGCTTCGGCGGGGTCGACACCCTGCAGCGCGACCCGAACTGGAGGCGCAACGTGATGTTCCACGAGTATTTCCACGGCGACAACGCCGCCGGGCTGGGCGCGGCCCACCAGACCGGCTGGACTGGGATCGTGGCAGACATCATCCGGCGCCGGCACGGCGCGGTTCGGCCCCTCGGTGAGGTGCTCCGATCGCTCGGCGAGCGACAGCCATGAGTACGGCGCTGCCGGGCAGCCCGTCTCCGCTCGGCGCGACCCCCCGGCCCGATGGCACGAACTTCGCGGTCGCCTCCGCGGCCGACGGCGTACTGCTGTGCCTGTTCGATGCCGACGGCAATGAGACTCGGATCCCGCTGGAGGAACGCGACGGTGAGGTGTGGCACGGGTTCGTGCCCGGTGTAGGGCCTGGCCAGGCGTACGGTTACCGGGCGACCGGTCCGTACGATCCGCGGCGGGGCCTGCGCTGCAATCCGGCCAAGTTGCTGCTCGACCCGTACGCCCGTGCCATCCACGGCGACGTACGGCCCGGACCGGAGGTGCTCGGGTACGCCGCCGACGACCCGGAAGTCCCCAGTGAGCTCGACTCGGCCGGGCACATGCCACGCAGCCTGGTGACCGACACCGCGTTCGGCTGGAGCGACCGGCCTCGGCCGAGCCATGCGCTGGCCGACTCGATCGTGTACGAGGTCCATGTCAAGGGCTTCACCGCCACGCATCCCGCCGTACCGCCTGAGCTTCGTGGAACGTACGCCGGTCTGGCCCATGACGCGGCGGTCGGCCATCTCGTCGACCTCGGCGTGACGACGGTCGAACTGCTCCCGGTCCACCACTTCGTACCCGAGGGAACCCTGGTCGATCGCGGGCTGACGAACTACTGGGGCTACAACACCATCGGATTCCTCGCGCCGTACGCCGGCTACTCCGCAGCGGTCCGGGCCGGGCAGCCGGGCGGGCAGGTCGCGGAGTTCCAGGCCATGGTCGACACGCTGCACGGCGCCGGTCTCGAGGTCATCCTCGACGTGGTCTTCAACCACACCGCCGAGGGAAACCATCTCGGCCCGACGCTGTCCCATCGCGGGCTGCACAACCCGGCGTACTACCGCCTCGTCGACGGCGACCAGCGCTACTACGTGGACACGACCGGCACCGGCAACTCGCTCAACGCCGACAATCCGTTCAGCCTCCGCCTGATCATGGACTCGCTGCGGTACTGGCTGACCGAGATGCGCGTCGACGGGTTCCGCTTCGACCTGGCACCGACCCTGGCCCGCGAGGACGGCGGCTTCGACCGGATGGCGGCGTTCTTCGACCTCGTCGCGCAGGATCCGGTCGTCTCCACGGCCAAGCTGATCGCCGAACCCTGGGACGTCGGGCAGGGCGACAGCTACGACCTCGGCCAGTTCCCGCCGCAGTGGAGCGAGTGGAACGGCCGGTACCGCGACGTGATGCGCGACTTCTGGCGTGGCGCCGACGCGCCGCTCGGCGAGTTCGCGACCCGGCTGTGTGGGTCACCCGACCTGTACCGCTGGGACCGGCGGCGGCCGAGCGCCTCGATCAACCTGATCACCGTCCACGACGGCTTCACGCTGGCCGACCTCGTCTCGTACGACGGCAAGCACAACGAGGCCAACGGCGAGGAGAACCGCGACGGCAGCAGCGACAACCGCTCCTGGAACTGTGGTGTGGAAGGACCGACGAGCGATCCGGACATCCTCGCACTACGCGCTCGCCAGAGCCGGGCCATGCTCACCACCTTGATGTTGTCGTTCGGCGTACCGATGCTGCTCGGCGGCGACGAGCTCAGCCGGACGCAGCGCGGGAACAACAACGCCTACTGCCAGGACAACGAGATCAGCTGGTTCGACTGGTCCGCGACCGACGCGGAGCTGATCGCCTTCACCAAGAACCTGATCGCTCTGCGCCGTGCGCATCCGGTCTTCCGCCGCCGACGGTTCCTGACCGGTGTCGCGGCCGAGGAGCTCCGCTGGTTCACGCCGAGCGGCACCGAGATGAAGCCGGCGGACTGGGACTTCCCCGGTGCCCGCAGCCTCGCGCTCTACCTGGACGGCGCCGACAACCCCGATCGGGACGCCGATGGTACGCCGCTCGTCGACGACGACTTCCTGCTCCTGCTCAACGGATGGTGGGAACCGCTGGACTTCGTCGTACCGCCGACCGAGCCCGGCGAGACCTGGGAACTGGAGTTCGATACCTACCAACCAGACGACACAGTCCCCGACCCAAAGCTTGCTTCAGGCAACACACTCACGGTGCATCCTCGCTCGATCATCCTCCTGCGCGGCGACCGCAGCCCTCAGAGCTCGTAGTGGTTCAGCGTGTGCAGGGCGGTGATGGTTTGGTAGGTGGTCGGACGGTTGACCGGAGCCTTCGTGAGTAACGCCTCGATGATGGGGCGCAGAGAGCCGGCGTTCGCGAACGGGGCCGGCCTGGCCTCGACCACCGCGACCAGTGTGCTGAACGGGTCGCCGGCGCCGAAGGGTGACCGCCCCTCGACAGCCGCGAACAGGGTCGCGCCCAGCGAGAACAGGTCGGACGGCGGGCCGACCGCGTCGCCACGGGCTCGCTCCGGTGACATGTACGCCGGGCTGCCGGCCATGGCCTCGCTCGACAGGGTCTGCTGGTCGTCGATGGCAGCTGCGATGCCGAAGTCCATCAGAACCACCCGCCCGTCATCGCACAGTTGGATGTTCGCCGGCTTGACGTCGGAGTGCACCAGACCCGCCCAGTGGACCGTCCGCAGTGCGTCGGCCAGGTGCAGCGCGATCCGCCGTACCTGCGCGATCGGGAGCCGTCCATGCGATGTCAGCACGCCGGCCATGGTCTGCCCCGACAACAGTTCCATGACGATCCAGTGCTCGCCGGCGTCCTCGATCACGTCGTACACCTTGACCACGTTGTGGTGATTCACTCGCGCCGCCGCGCGCGCCTCGGCCAGCGCACTGGCGCGGACGTGCTCGGACGGGTGGCCGAAGAGCACCACCTGCTTGAGCGCGACTCGCCGCCGTAACAGTTCGTCCTCGGCCGACCACACCCGCCCCATGCCGCCGCGGCCAACCAGTGTCCGCAAGCGGTATCGGCCGGTTACCAGGCGCCCTGGGGCGACGACGGTCGGTGCTGACTCCACCGCGACTGTCCCCATGATCGCCTGCCTCTGCCGGTCCGATACGCGTTCTGTGCTCCCTATACGCACCCGGGGCCCAATCGGTTCGATCGGCTTTTAGGTGCCCTCGGCAACCTTTTGAAAATTGCTCTGAACCGGATGGCGACGGCGCCCGTGTAGGGCCCATACGTACCAACAGCGCGGCACACAGCCGTGACCGAACGGGAGGGTCCGCATCATGAGTACTGCGACAAAGCGATTCCGACGGGGGCTGAGCGCGGCAGCTGTCGCGGCCGTCACCACAGCCATCAGCGTGAGTCTGGCCGGTACGGCATCCGCGACGCCCGCGGGGAGCGTCGTGATCGACACCGGCCAACTGATCGTCACCGGCACGAACCACGCAGACAACATCACGCTGAGCGTGCCGGCCACCAACACGTCGGTCGTCGAGGTCGACTTCGGACCTGGTACGACGAAGCGCACGGTGAACCGGAGCGACTTCGGCCAGATCCAGGTCAACAGCCGGGCCGGCAACGACACCGTGCGGATCGACTACGGCGCCGAGGTACAGCCGCCCACGACCATCGACACCGGCGCCGGCAACGACACCGCGTTCGGTGGCAGCGGCAACGAACTGTTCCGGATGGGCGCCGGCAACGACGTCGTCGACGGGAACCGTGGCGCCGACACGGCATTGCTCGGCACCGGGAACGACACGTTCATCTGGGATCCGGGCGACGGCAGCGACGTGATCAACGGCGGTCGCGGCCAGGACACGATGCTGTTCAACGGTGCGGCCGGCGCGGAGAAGTTCGCCGCTACCGCGAACGGTCCGCGACTGCGGTTCACCCGGGACGTGGGCAACATCGTGATGGACACCGATGACGTCGAGCGTGTCTCGCTCAACGCGCTCGGTGGCGCCGACACGGTGACCGTGGGCGATCTGCGCGGTACCGATGTCCGGAAGGTCGACATCGACCTCGGCGCACAGCTCAACGCGAGTGGCGGCGATGGAGCGGTCGACGCGGTGACCGTCACGGGCACCGCCGGCCGGGACCACATCCGGGTGTCCGGTTCCCACGGGGACGTCCGGGTCTCCGGACTGAGGGCCGACGTGCGGCTGAAGGACGCGGAACCGACGGACACCTTGACCGTCGACACACTGGCCGGCCGCGACCGGGTGAACACCGGCGGGCTCGCGCCCGGCACCATCACCTTCAGCATCCTCTGACCACCCAACCCGGCGTCCGCACACCGCGGACGCCGGGCCGTTCCCTCAGGCCGGAACGGTTCTCTCGTCGCCTTTCCAGTCTGTGTTGAAGCCGTTGAGGTGGGGGTGGTACATCTCGTTGCCGGCGTGCTGGGTGAACTCGACTTTCATCCAAAGCTGGTCCAGGTCGAACATCTCGACGCACAGGTCGATCAGGCTCTGGGCCAGCTGTGCTCGAGTCTCGTCGGGGCGGCCTTGGCGGATGTCGCACATGATGAGGGCCGAGGGTGTGGGTGGACCGGATTCATGGCACCGCCAGACTCCACCCTCGCCCAGGTCGTGCACGGAGACCGTGAGCAGGTCCATGGCCACTTGCATCGTTGCTCCGTAGATGGCGCCGACGCGATGGGCCAGGGCTTGCTTGGTGGCCGGGTCGATGGTGATCGGCAGATCGATCTGGATGGACGGCATGAGTTCTCCTCTTCAGCGTGCCGGATACAGTGCTCGAGCGGCCGCGAACATCGTGTGCTCGTTGCCCGGGGCTACCAGAAGCTGGATCGCCACAGGCAGGCCGTCGAGGTGTCCGGCGGGCACGCTGATCGCCGGCATCCCCGTCAGGTTCCAAGGACTCGTGAGAGACAACAGCGCCGATCGCACCTCGAGGTCGTTGCCAGCGACATCGATGCTGCGAGCCCCTAGGTGCGGCGCAACGATCGGCACTGTCGGAAGCGCCAGGATGTCGAAGTCCTGCAGCAGTCCGTCCACGCTTACCCGCAGGCCTTCGCGAGCACGTTCTGCCTCTGCGTAGGCCTCAGGCGTAACCCGGCCTCCAGCTTCGAGTCGTGCGAGGACCTCGGCGTCGATGAGCTCGCGGTCAACGTCCAAATGGTGCTCGTGCACGCGGAAGGCCTCGCTGCTTTGAAGCGTCGAGAGTACGTCGAACCAGGCGTGGCCCCTCGGGAACGGTGGCGCTTGTTCGACAACGAGATCGGAGCGGTCCAGGAGATCGCGTACCAGCGCTTCCACGCGTGGATCGGTCACCGCGATGTTTCGAGGCGCAATCCAGCCGACCTTCCCACCATGCTCCCCGTACGTCGGTTGTTCGGCGAGTGCTTCATATCCGATGCGCACGTCCTCGACGGTTGTCGCGAACAGGCCGACATGGTCGAGGCTTGGCGCCAGTGGGTACACGCCTTTCGTCGAGATCGCGTCGTACGCCGGCTTGAGGCCGACAACTCCGCACAGCGCTGCCGGCACCCGAACGGAACCGGCGGTGTCCGTGCCGACCGCCAGCGGCACCATCCCCGCAGCCACGGCCACCGCACTCCCGCCGCTACTCCCTCCGGACATCCGGCTCGGGTCCCGCGGGTTGCGAGACGGCCCGTCGACAGAGCGGTCACCAGTCGCTCCGTACGCAAACTCGTGCAGTGTGGTCTTCCCGACGATGACCGCACCGCAGTCACGCAGCCGCCTGACGACTTCGGCATCCTCGGTAGCCGTGGCGCCGAAGGAGGTCGCGGATCCACAGGTCGTGGGCAACCCCTCCATGTCGATGAGGTCCTTCACCGCGACCGGTACGCCGTGGAGCGGGCCACGATCGATACCGGCCGCACGTTCTTCGTCCGCGATGCGGGCTGACCTGTAGGCACCTTCCTCATCGATCAGCGCGAAGGCGTTCAGGGTCGGGTTGAGCTCGTTGATCCGATTGAGCGCCCGGCGGACCAGGTCCGTGGCCGAGGTCTCGCCACTGCGCAGCGCTCGCGCCAGCTCGGTGATGGTCATGAGGCGACTCCTGGTACGAGGCCGAGGGCCGGCACGATGATCGCGGTGCAGATGCTCATCGAGGCCACGTTGCCGATGAAGGGATGGAAGGACGCGGGCAGGCGGCGCGAGATCGCCGCTGCGATCGGTGGAGCGATGAGCGCGCCGGCCAAGGCTCCTCCGAGGACGGCTGGGATCGTTCCGCCGTACGCCAGCACCGTGGCCGGGGCGACCGACACGACCGGTACGAAGGTCGGGTAGAAGCCGAGGGCGTGCCAACGCCTTCGCCAGACGAGTACGCCGACCAACGCTGTCGCCGCTTGTGAGGCAAGGACGGCCAGGAACAGACCCGTGCCGTAGACCAGTGTCGACGGGCTGATCGCGTAGGCGACGACGGCCCCGAGAATCATCGCGCCACTCGCCCATTCGTTGCCGAAGAACTGCGCTTCGCTGAAGTCGGCCAGCGCGCGGCGCGGGACCCACAGCCATGAATTGCTCACCGGTCTGGAGTCGCCGGCCTTCCGCCAGGCGCCGGGCGCGGGCATCCACGGCAGGAATCGGACCAGAGAGAACGCTACGAGAGCGCCGACCCACATCCCGGTCGTTGCGCCGACGACCAGCGGAAGGTCCAACGGTTTGCAGACGTACTCAACTGCAGCAATCGATACCGGAGGCGCAAACACCGCGCCGCTGATGGCAGCCGTCAGACCAACAGTCCGTCCGGGACCGTAGAGCACGACCATGGCCGGCGCGACAGAGACGAGTGGTACGAACAGGGGCTGCCAGACGCCGGACTCCAGCGTCCATCCCCACACAATGGCGCTCAGCAGCAAGCTCAGGAGCGCGCTGCCCGCCGCCCACGGCCAGAGTCCCGAGCCGCAGGCCTGCACAAAGCCTCGACACGTCCATGACTTCCGGTCCGCCAGATGAGCGAACGCGCCACCCATGAGCAGACACACGCTGGCAGAGGCGGCCGCGTAGTACTGCGGTTCGCTGATGGAGGTGATCAACCAGCTGACCAGTCCCCGTACGTCGGTGCCGTTACCAGCCCACACCGGCTGTTTGCCTGCAGCAAGAACCCAGGCGACGAGCACCACGAGGAGCGTGCCGCCCAGGCCACAGGCGACGTACCCGGCCCTGTATCGCCGCAGCGGTCGGCCGACCGTCGTCGTCATCACGTCACCGCGGTAGCGGCGCGGCGCCGCGATAGCCGAGCATCTGGTCGTACAGATCGGTACGGCGATCGCGGTGCAGATCGTTGAGCTGGTTCCAGATCGGGGCAGTCCTGGGCGCGGTGAGGTCGATGTCGGCGTAGATGATCGTGTCCTCATCCGGTCCGGCGATCCGGTCGACGGGCCAGCCGTTCGTACCGGCGATCAGCGAGTTGCCCATGAAGCCGGCGCCACGCTCCTGACCGATCCGGTCCGCGGTGGCGATGAAGACATTGTTGGCGTGCGCGGCCGTGATCGTGAGATGCGCGGCCATGCACACACCGCTCTGGTCGTAGAGGGGCGGTGGGGTCCACACCCAGCCGGTGGGGATGCAGATGATGTCCGCGCCCAATTGCGTGACGATCCGGGCAGTCTCGGGGAACCAGATGTCCCAGCAGACCAGCAGTCCGATCCGGCCGATCTTCGTGTCGAACACCGAGAACCCTTCATCGCCAGGGGTGAACCACAGCTTCTCGGTGTTCCAGAGGTGGGTCTTGCGGTACCGGCCGATGTAGCCGTCCGGGCCGACCAGTACGGCGGTGTCGTAGAGCCGCCCGTTCGCCTGTTCGACCACGTTCCCGACGATGTACAGGTTCCGCTCGGTGGCGATCCGGGTGAACATGTCGATGCTCCGGCCTCCGGGCACAGGCTCGGAGTGCGCGTACGCCTCGTCGCGGGTCTCGAACACATAGCCAGTGGTCGCGAGCTCGGGAAGGACGATGAGGCCCGCGCCGTGGTCCGCGGCGGTGGTCAACCGCTCTTCCACGGCGGTCGCGTTGGCCTTCAGGTTCTCCACTCCGACGTGCGGCTCGAACTGCACCACGGCCACCCGCACCGGGCTCACTCTGGTGTCCTTGCCGGCCTCCGACTGCTCCGTCACGGTCGCTCCTCCGCTCAAACTGGTTTCACTTTGAAACCGATGCCAGGGAAGGTAGCAGCGGCTGGTTTATACTTGCAACCAGTTGCGAAGAAAAACTTGTTAGCGAGTGGATCGGTGAGGGAGTGACGATGGCGCGACGGGTGAGCCATGAGGGGGCAGAGTGCCCGGTGGCCAGGGCGGTCGACGTCGTCGGCGACCGGTGGTCACTCCTGATCGTCCGCGACGCCTTCGACGGGATCACCCGGTTCGGCGACTTCCAGCGCAGCCTCGGGCTGGCCAAGAACATCCTCGCCTCGCGGCTGAAGGACCTGGTCGGCGCCGGCATCCTCGAGATCGTGCCCGCCGCCGACGGCAGCGCCTACCACGAGTACGCGCTCACCGAGAAGGGCCGCGAACTGTTCGGCATCGTCGTCGCACTCAGGCAATGGGGCGAGGACCACCTCTTCGCCGACGGCGAGCCCCACTCCGTCCTCCTCGACGCCACCCACGAACGCCCCCTGCAACGCCTGCAGGTCATCGACGCCGAAGGCCGCCCCCTGAAGTCCACCGACACCTTCGTCCGCAAGGTCATCCACTGAGACCTCCACTCTGGAGTCGCGCGACCCGCTCGCGCGCACCGCGACGACACATGGTGAAGCCGGCGTACTCGGCGTACAAATCGTTGGGGGCGGAGGGACGAGAAGGACGGGCTAGGCTCGTGGGTATGCGGATCTCGGTCTCTTCGGATATGGACCAGCCGGTGGCGCGGGCGCTCGTCGAGCAGTTGCGCGGCCGCGGTCACGAGGTCACCACGTACGGCGCGCTCAGCCCGGGTGACGATCCGCAATGGGCCGTCTGCTCCGAAACCGCGGCCCGCGAGGTCGCCGCCGGTACGGCGGACCAAGCCGTCGTGTGCTGCTGGACCGGCACCGGCGCCTCCATCGCCGCGAACAAGGTCCCCGGTGTCCGCGCGGCCCTCTGCACAGACGCCTACACAGCCGAAGGCGCCCGCCGCTGGAACGACGCCAACGTCCTGGCCCTCAGCCTCCGATTGACCTCCGAACCCCTTCTCGAAGAAATCCTCGAAGCCTGGTTCACCACCGACCCGAGCCAGGACGACGCAGACCGCCAGAACGTCGAGCACGTCACCCGATAAGGCGGGCCGAGTCCGGGACCTTCGGCCCTACTGTGGGGCTGCGCGCAGGGCGATCGTTGACTTCTACTGAGGAGGTCACGATGAGCACGCAGGCGAAGTTCGATCACTCTCGGCTCGAGATCGTCAGCCCGGCGGAGTGTCTGCGGCTGCTCCAGTCGGTGCCGCTCGGGCGGCTGGTCTACACGTACGGCGGCCTGCCCGCGGTCCGGCTGGTCAACTTCGTGCTCGACGACGACACGATCGTGTTCAGCACCGGAACAGGCGACAAGTTCAGGGCCGCCGAGCGGGGTGACGTGGTCGCGTTCGAGACCGACGACGTGGACGGCGAACGCCACCTCGGGTGGACTGTTACCGCCATCGGGCACCTCTCCGTCGTGTCACCGGAGGAGGCCGCCGAGTTCCGCCGTACCCTGCCGCTGCACTCCTGGCTCCCGATGGACGACGCACGTCTGGTCAGGCTGGGCATCGAGTCCATCCACGGACGCCGGCTGGTCCCGTGGGGACAGCGTCCTCGGTCCGGTAGTTCACATCGGCGGTGACTTTCCGTACCGTTGGGCCGTGGCTGAGGGCTCGCGGGCGGGGCGAGGGAGCTGGGACGAGGGGGCGCTGGAGTTCTCTGGGTTGTCCCGGGTACGTCTCGATGCCCTCCTACAGGAACTGCTCGGCCGGGTCGACGAGATCATGGAGTCCCAGGAACGGCTGCGCGCGTTGCTCGACGCGGTCGTCGGCATCGGCGCCGACCTCGACCTGAACAGCACCCTGGACCGCATCGTCACCGCCGCGTGCGAACTGGCCGGAGCCCGGTACGGCGCTCTCGGCGTGGTCGGCCCGGACGGTAGAAGGCTGGTTCGCTTCATCACGCACGGTGTCACCGACGACGAGATCGCCGCGATCGGTCCGTATCCCGAGGGACATGGCATCCTGGGTCTGCTGATCGAGCACCCCGAGCCGATCCGCATGCACGACCTGCCGAACATCCCCGGTCCTACGGCTTCCCGACGAACCATCCGCCGATGAAGAGTTTCCTCGGCGTCCCGATCCTGACCCGCGAGCACGCGTTCGGCAACCTGTACCTGACCGAGAAGACCGGTGGCGCTGATTTCACCGAGGACGACGAGCGGACGGTCACCGCCCTGGCGGCCGCGGCCGGGGTTGTGATCGACAACGCCCGCCTGTACGCCGACACCGAGCAGCGCCGGCGCTGGCACGAGGTCACCGCCGAGATCACCCACCTGATGCTCGGCGAGTTCGAGCCGGACCAGGCGCTGCAGCTGATCGCCCAGCGGTCCCGCGAAGTCTCCGGCGCACAGGTGGCGGCGGTGCTTCTCGCCGAGGACACCGACTTGGTCGTGCGTGCCGTAGACGGACCACCGGAGTTCGCCCGCTTCCTCGGCCGCCATGTTCCGGCCGACTTTCCCGTGCTCAGCCGCGCGACGACGAGCGCCGAGCAGGTGGTCATCGAGGATCTGGCGCAGTTCCTGAAGGACGCCGGTGAACTGAGCGACTTCCCGGAGGCGAGGACGCTCGGGCGGACGACCATGGCGCCGCTGCCGGCCGGCAGTACCGGCACCGGCGGTCTGCTGATCGTGGCCTCGGAACAAGGCTCGGAACACCGGATCTCCGAGGGCGCCGACCTGATCCGGATGTTCGCCGGCCAGGCCACCCTGGCGCTGGAACGTGCCCGGGCGCAACGCGACCGCGACATGCTCGCCGTGCTCGAGGACCGCGACCGGATCGCCAGGGACCTGCACGACGTGGTGATCCAGCGGCTCTTCGCCACCGGACTGCAGCTCCAGGGCATGCACCGGCTCGCGCGGCCGGAACACCAGCAACGGATCAGCCGCGCGGTCGACGACATCGACACGACCATCCACGACCTCCGCGCCGCGATCTTCGAGCTCCAGCAGACTCCTGACTCCAGCTCACTGCGTGGTGATGTCCAGACCCTGGTCGCCGAGTACACCGAACCGCTCGGCTTCCGGCCCCGGCTGATCTGCACCGGCCCGATCGACACCGTCGTACCGGCCAACGTTCGGCCACAGATCCTCGCCACCATTCGTGAATCGCTGTCCAACATCGTCCGCCACGCCCAGGCGTCGCAGGCCACCGTTGAAGTCTCGGTCGGCGCGGGCCGGGTGACGGCCCGGATCTCGGACGACGGTGTCGGCATCGGTGCCAGCACCCGCAGGAGCGGCCTGAGCAACCTCACCGAACGCGCCCAGGCCCTCGGCGGCAGCGTTCGGGTCGCCGACAACGAACCGCACGGCACAGTGGTCGAACTCACGGCGCCGACCGGCGACTGAGCGATAGCCGAACGTCCTCCTCAGTCGGGACTCTTGCCCGCAGCGCGAGCCTCCTCCTGCGCGCGAAGCTGGAGTATCACCAGTGGGAGGAGCCTCCGATGCCTGACCAGCACTTGCCGGCAGACCACGTCGACAGCATGCTCGAAGCGGCCATCGCGGCCCCAAGCA